>JALULU010000425.1 GCA_027040585.1 Acidobacteriota bacterium
TGAATCGAATCAAGAAGTGCATCTTCTACCTTCTCGGCAATTGGAAAATAAATTTTCCTTGATTCTTCCGGATGATAAATTAAATAATCTATTGCCGCTGCTGTTTCAAAAATAATATAATCAATAACAAAGAATATGGTATTTATGATACTGATAAAAGAATAACCAATGATACATATCATGTCGCAACTTCTGAACATACAAGATTTTATAATGATATAAATAATATTAAATTTTTATTTGACTCTAATTAATATAAAAATATATAATAATATTCTTATATATATTTAAAAAATAGGTGTTAAACTAATGAAATCAAAAACTTTTATTTCCATTTTGATTTGTTGGTCATTTTTTTATGTGTACACTTATTCCTCGAATTATACCTACACTTATGAGTTTATAACAGGATATTCTTTTCTTTTTTCCAGAGGAGATAGCCCATATTATAGAAGTCACACTGATTTATCAGAAGGCTTTTTTGGTGATGAGTTTAATTTTAAAATAATTCCTAAAAATGAAAAAGGTTGGTTTGACATTATGCAGGTTCAAGCCAGTCTTTCTAATAGACTTGATTCCTCAAAATCAATTTCAATTATCCTAAAAAAGCACAAGCTGTACACCCTTAAAATTAATTATGATTACTTCTATGATTTTTTTTATGATACCAAATACAATTATGGTGCTGATAATCGAAACCTGGAAAGAAGTAATTTTGATATAGATTTTAAATGGAAGGGTATTAAACATTTTGTATTTGATACAGGATACAAATATATTATTTCTAAAGGTGATATAAATGTTCCATCTAATGACTGGGGCGAAATCTTCTCAATACCATTAAATAGACATGTGACACGTGAAGAATACAGTGCCGGAGGAAAATATTACAAAGGGGGATTTTCTATAGATTTCAATCAAGAATGGGTAGATGTAACTGATGATTCCCGATATATGAATGGAGATGTTTATGGAGTTGGATTTGGCTCACAAGTTATAATTTCCACAAATAGAAATAGGAGTGGCTCAGTTGATTCATCCATTCCAATTTCAACACTTATAATAAACTATAGTGCTGATAGATGGTCAACGGGTTCATCATTTTCCTACAAAAATGGTTCAATTGACGAAGATACATTAAATTTTAAAGAATTTCTTTTTTATGATTTTAACTCGAAAAACTCATTTCTCATAAAAGCAATAGGTGGGTCAAATACACCTGAATACAATGCAAAATACAATATAGACTTTGATCTCTCAGATAATGTAACTCTGGAATACAACGTTGAATGGGACAAATTAGAAACTGCATCAAATCTTATGATTGACAGAAATCTTACGTTATACCCAACCCAGGGTAATCCAATTGTTATAGGAGGTTCAGACTATGATGGATATTACTATAAAAACGCCTACACCACAAATTCAATCTCTGCAATAACATATCCAATAAAAAACTTAATTTTCACTACGAGCTATACTCACACATCTGGTGACATTACTCAAAGGTACCTGCATAACTCTGAACTATCTTCAAACATATATGAAAGTTATAGTTTTGATACTTTAAAATTTGATGCCCATTATAGAACTATTTTTATGACAAAACTTAGGGGTGGATATTCCTATGAAAATATTGATAATCCACTTTATAGAACGGCAGGAGATCATAAAAATGAATTCTATTTTTCAGCAAGTCAACCAATTAGAGGGAAATTTTCAATTGATGTGAGTTACCACGATTCCAGATTAAAAGATTCATCCATTAAGCTTGATAGCAGTGTTAAATTGTTTGAAACTTCTGCAGATTATACACTAAATAAAAATTTTAATGCTGGCTTTGGCTTTACGCATCTTGATTTAGATCACTTTGAAAATTTTATATATTTTAATAATGGTAATAAAGTTTCCTCACTTGAACTTTATGATACATCACAAAATGGATACTTTGCATATTCCACATTTAAAGATAAAAAAAATCGTTTAAAAGGACAGATAAAAGTTTATTACCTTGATGACAATGGAAAATCTCTTCCACTATCTCGCTGGAATGCATCTGGAAAGTTTGAAATAAAACTCAGAAAATATCTATGGGCACAGGTCGAAGGAAGATATTATGATTACAATGAAGATATCTTTCCAATACATAATTACAGTATAAAACAGGTCATATTTGGCTTGAGATGGAAGTATTAAAGGTGGTAATCATGAAAAAAATGGTAATGGTAACAATTTTCATTTTATTTGTATTTTATTGTTTTGGATCTACACCTAAACCTAAAAGAGTTGGAAGTGACACCTGCACAATGTGTCATGATACTATTGAATCTCAAATAGATAAAACTCCACACAGTCCAAAAAAGGGAGTTCAATGCGAAGATTGCCACGGACCTGGTTCTGTTCATGCCGATGATCCAAGTCCAAAAAACATATTCAGTTTTAAAGAGAAATCTCCAAAATCCATATTTGAAAAATGTAAAAAATGTCACAAGGGTATGCATAAAAGTTGGAGCTCTCATTTTTTATCAGGTGAATCTTGCCTTAACTGTCATGATATGTGGCACAGTGAAGAAGAAAATATAAAAGATAAATCTATTCCAACTGAAGGTCTTTTAAAAGTGGAATCTACTCAGCTATGTTTAAAATGTCATACAACACAGCAAAATGAATTTAACAAACCTTTTCACCATGAATTTAAAGGTGTAGGTAACAGTTGTATTCAGTGCCATAATCCACATAAATCAAGAAAAGAATTAAGGCCAAGAAAAATGTCCAAAAAATGTGCATCGTGTCATCCCGATATGTCAGGTCCGTTTATTTATGTACACCTTGGAACTCAATATGAAGGATGTATTGAATGTCATAAACCACACGGTTCAACAAATCCAAATTTGTTAACGAGAAGTCCAACAAGGTTTTTATGTCTTTCTTGTCATGTTGATACTCCGTCATTTCACGACCTATCTAATCCAAAATATGAAAACTGTACATCCTGTCATAGTGCGATACACGGTTCAAATGTAAGTTCAAAATTTTTTGAATGAAAATTAAAAAATTTTTATAAAAGGAGTAATTATGCGTTACAAAACAATTATTATTTTCACCTTGGCATTAGCCATATCCTTTTCTATTGCACTGGCGCGGCCCAACAATAATGCACCTATTTACTCCCGCAGCTGGAATAAAAAAACCGTTAGAATTGTTAATTCTTTGAGAACTAAGCTTTTTGAAACCTATGGAATAAAAGGCTTAGAGGAGAAGGTTTTTGTTGGGTCAGAATTTTGCCTGGCATGTCATCAGGATAAGGCCGGATGGAGAAAAACCAAACATTCTATGACGCTTAGAAAGCCCATGGAGAAATACTCACTTGTAATGGGATGGGGTGTAATTGCTGACTATGACCAAAATGGTGTAGATGACTTTGAACAGGGCTTAAATTTTAATGAAATTTCTTCAGCATTTGATGCATTTAAACCCAATGCCCCAATTCTATCAGTTAAAAACGGTCAGTACACAATAACAATTGGAGATTTAGATTATCCAGTTGTCTTTGTAAATGGTGGTATTGGAAAATGGCGTGAACGCTATTGTGTTCGCATTCCTGCAGTTGATAGCCCAACTGGTTATTCTAAGGATGTTTATTTTGCACCTATTCAATATAACCTCAGAACACATCAATGGGTTCCTTATAAAACAAAATTGTGGTACACCCAGGATAATAAGCCAAAATTTGAAAATGGTACAACTCTTGAGGAAATTGCATCTAAGGCTAAAGCCACTTTCACAAAAAATTGTATAGGATGCCACACTACAGGAATCAGAAGCCTTTCAAAATGGGATGATGGCGAGTGGAAATACACTCCTTATGTTGCAGTACTTTATAATGAAGACGATCCTCACTATTTTGACTATAATGGCGATGGTTTAAAAGATCTTGTGGGAGTAGGTTGTGAAGATTGTCATGGACCTGGGTCTCAACATATTCTTGGTGGCGGAGATCCAACAAAGATTGTAAATCCTGCAAAACTCAGTGTTGATGAAGCAAATGCAGTCTGTGGTCATTGCCACAACAGACAGAGGTCTGTCCCCAACAAAACCTTTGGGTGGCCATACCATGATGATACTGACACTCAGTGGTATCCCGGTAATGGGTTTCCACTTTCCGATTTCTATGTAAATGCAAATGAACTTTGGCCAGATGGAGAAACATCTTATGAGCACAACCAACATTATGCTGAATTTTATAGATCTGACAAGCCTACAAATCCAGACCAACCTTTGCGTTGCTTTGACTGCCATGATCCACACGATCCAACTAATAAACATCAAATAAGGACATCATTAAATGTTGATGGTATAACAATACCTACAAAAAATGATAATGATACCTTGTGCCTTGCGTGTCATGCAGGACATGGTGATTTTAAAGATATTACTAAAGAAATGGTAGCAGATTACGATAATAATGTAAACATTATAGGTCCTATTGTTAGTGCTCATACACATCATCCATATGCTCCAGACCGTATTATGGGGCTTTCAAGATGTTCACTCTGCCATATGCCATCAGTTGCAAATGCACAAAGGGCTTCAGGCCACGTTTCTCATACTTTCAAAGTTGTTCCACCTGAAAAAACTCTAAAATATTTAGAAGAAGGTGGTATGCCAAATGCTTGTGCTGTTTCTTGCCACAGTCGAAAAGTTAATCTCTGGGGATTTGGACTTGATCCTGATATGTTAGAATGGAATGAAGACTTTGATGTAGATACAGCCACAAAACTTATGGAATATTACGGTCCTGATGGAATCTGGTGGCAAACTGATCTTCAGTCTGGTCATTAAATATTTATAACTAACTTTCCCCCCTCCTCTTTGAGAGGGGGGGATAAATATTTAAATCTATATAATCTTTGCTTCTGCCTTTAAGTATATTTATGTAAGTTATAACATCAACTCTATATCTAATCTTTCAAAAATGAAAATATTAAAAATTAATGAGAAATAACGGGGTCAGACCTCGATATAGTTTGCTAAAAAATTTTTTTTCTGTATAATTATCCCTATGATTTTTGCAAAGGTTATAGGCTCAGTTGAATCAACAATTAAGCATTTTCACTATGAAGGGTTGAAGTTACTTCTTGTAAAGCCCCTTGACAAAAATTTAAATGAAGAGGGGGAACCCTTTTTAGCCGTTGACAGTGTTGATGCGGGACCTGGCGATATTGTCCTTGTTATTGAAGAGGGCTGGAGTGCCTGGCAATCTGTGGGTAAAAAGGACTTATCTCCTATAAACAGGGCAATAGTTGCTAAAATAGATAAAGTAAATTACTTAGATAATAAAAATCAGGAGAAAACCTAAGTGGAAAAGGTAAATGTTTTAATCCTTCACAAACTCCCCTTTAACTCTGAATCCCTTTTTGACAAACAGTTTAATATTTTTCGCTATGATGATAATTTTAAAAATGAAGAAATTCAAGCCCTCATCCCCCTTTTAACTGATGAGGTTTCAAAGGAATTAATTGATAGTTTACCAGACCTAAAAATTATCTCAAATGTAGGTGTTGGCTATAACAACATTGACTATGAATACGCCCTTTCAAAGGGAATTGTTGTGACAAACACGCCTGGGGTTTTAACTGAAAGCACTGCAGATCTCACCTTTGCACTAATCTTAGGTGTTGCAAGGAGGATACTTGAAGCTGATAGATTTTTAAGGGATGGAAAGTTTAAAGGCTGGGATTTAACCCTTTTTTTAGGACTTGAATTAAGTCAGGCAACCCTTGGAATAATTGGTATGGGTAGAATTGGTCAGGCTGTGGCAAGGCGTGCTAAGGGTTTTGGGATGAAAATTATATATCACAATAGAAAGAGAGTTAGTGAAGATTCAGAAAAGGAACTTTCTGCAAAATATGTACCCTTTGATGAACTCATATCCACATCGGACATAATTTCTTTACACTGTCCCCTTACTAAGGAAACTCACCACCTTATAGATAAAAATGAATTTTTGAAGATGAAGGATGGGGTAATAATCATAAACACAGCTCGTGGACCTGTGATAAATGAAAAGGAACTTGTAAATTTTTTAAAAAATGGGAAAGTAAAGGGGGCAGGCCTCGACGTATTTGAGAGAGAGCCTGAAGTGGAAGGCGATTTGCTCCATATGGAAAATGTTATTCTCTTGCCACATATTGGCTCTGCAACACATTATACGAGAAAGAGGATTGTGACCCTTGCTGTAAATAATGTTATTGAATTTTTTAAAAATGAAAGGCCACTTACGCCAATTAAATAAAAAAAGAAAATTAAGGAGCTATATATGATTGCAAAGGTTTATGTAAATTTTAAAAAGACGATTCTTGACCCTCAGGGTAGAACTATACGAAAGACCCTTGAATCTCTTGGATATAAGGACGTGCTTGAAGTGAGACAGGGAAAGGTTTTTACCCTTAAATTCAAAGATAACCTTCCAAAGGAAAAAGTTGAAGAAATGGTTAAAAAATTGGGAAAGGACGTTTTGAGCAACCCTGTTATTGAAGATTTTGAATATGAGGTGGTGGAATGATTAAGTGTGGTGTTGTAGTTTTCCCCGGTTCAAATTGTGATCACGATGCCTATCACGTCTCAAAACATGTGATGGATTTTGAAACAGTTTTCCTGTGGCACAAAGATGAAGATTTAAAGGGGTGCGATTTTATAATAATTCCTGGCGGTTTTTCTTACGGTGATTATTTGAGGTGTGGTGCAATAGCCAGTTTCTCACCAATTATGAAATCCATTAAAAAGTTTGCTAACGATGGTGGGCTTGTACTTGGAATTTGTAATGGCTTTCAAATCCTCCTTGAAAGTGGATTACTGACCGGGTCACTTTTGAGGAATAAAAATTTAAAATTCATATGTAAATTTGTGGACATACGGGTTGAGAACACTGACACGCCTTTTACAAATAGCTGTACTAAGAAGGTTTTAAGGATTCCAATAGCACATCATGATGGTTGTTATTTTATTGATAAGGATGGACTTCGTAAACTTGAAGAAAATGGTCAGGTTTTATTTAGATATTCTTCTTCACGTGGTGAAGTTGATAGAGAATTTAATCCAAATGGTTCACTTAACAATATTGCTGGCATAACCAATAAAGAGGGAAATGTCCTTGGTATGATGCCTCATCCTGAAAGGGCTTCGGAAACGGTTTTGGGATCTTTTGATGGGAAAATGATTTTTAAATCAGTTTTAAATTTTCTTGAAAAGAAAATAAAGGAATAGATTTATGAAAGATATAAAAATCACAAAGGAAATAATTGAACAACACGGTTTAAGTGAAGATGAGTACAAGAGGATAGTTGAAATCCTTGGCAGGGAACCAAATATCACAGAACTTGGGATTTACTCTGTGATGTGGTCTGAACACTGCAGTTATAAGAGTTCTAAAATTTATTTGAAAAAATTACCAACTGAAGGGAAACAGGTAATTCAGGGACCTGGAGAAAATGCTGGAGTTGTGGATATTGGTTTTAACAAGGCAGTTGTTTTTAAAATTGAGTCTCACAATCATCCATCTTTTATAGAACCATATCAGGGAGCTGCTACTGGAGTTGGTGGAATTGTCAGAGATATTTTCACAATGGGGGCAAGACCAATAGCTTTAATGAATTCTCTTAGATTTGGACTTCTCTCTGATAAGGACAATGTGAGAATTATGGAAGGTGTTGTAAGTGGTATTGCAGGTTATGGGAATTGCCTTGGAATACCTGATGTTGGTGGGGAAGTATTTTTTGACAGCAGCTATTCTAAAAATCCGCTTGTAAATGCTTTTTGCCTTGGTATTGCCGATAAAGAAAACATTTTTTATGGAAAAGCTTCAGGGGTTGGAAATCCCATAATTTATGTTGGATCTAAAACTGGAAAGGATGGAATTCACGGAGCCACAATGGCATCCTCTGAATTTGATGAAAAAAGTGAGGAAAAGAGGCCAAATGTTCAGGTTGGAGATCCCTTTATGGAGAAATTGCTCCTTGAGGCGTGTCTTGAGGCTTTTAAAACCGGATACATAATTGGGATTCAGGATATGGGGGCTGCTGGCCTTACCTGCTCAAGTTGTGAGATGGGTTCAAGGGGAAATACAGGGGTTATGATAGATTTAGATAAAGTCCCCTTAAGGGAAGAAGGTATGACCCCTTATGAGATAATGCTTTCTGAATCACAGGAAAGAATGCTTTTAACAGTTTTAAAGGGTAAGGAAAAGGAGATTATTGACATTTTTAAGAAATGGGATTTAGAGGCATGCGTCATTGGTGAGGTTACAGATGATGGAAATTTAACCGTTATGATGGGGTCAGACCTCGTTGCAAAGATTCCAAATAAGAGTTTAACCGACGATTGCCCTATTTATGAGCGACCACTTAAAAAGCCTGAAAATATTGAGAAATTGAGTGATTTTAATCAAGATGAGCTACCAATACCCGGTGATTTGAATGTGGTATTTTTTGATATGATAACTTCTCCTTTACATGCAAGTAGAAGATGGGTATATGAGCAATATGACCATATGGTAAGGACAAACACAGTTGTCTTACCCGGAAGTGATGCGGCTGTTTTAAGGGTGAAGGAGTTGCCCATACTCCTTTCGATGAGCCTTGATGGAAATGGAAAGTACTGTTATTTTAATCCAAAGGTAGGTGGAAAAATAGCAGTTGCAGAGAGTTGCAGAAATATTGTGTGTAGCGGTGGGAAACCAATTGCTGCAACAAATTGTTTAAATTTTGGCTCTCCTGAAAATCCTGATGTGATGTGGTATTTTTCAGAGGTTATAGATGGAATAAAAGAGGGATGTGAGATGTTTGGTACACCTATAACCGGTGGTAATGTCAGCTTTTACAATGAAACCATGGGGAAGGGGATTTTACCTACACCTGTTATTGGTATGGTTGGAGTTATAAAAGATATTGCATTTGTTACCACAAGTGGCTTTAAAGATTTTGGCGATATGATAGTTTTGTTGGGAAAGAATAAAGGGCATATTGGTGCAAGCGATTATCTGGAATTGGTTTTTGGTATTAAGAAAGGACCGGTACCTGAAATAGATTTAAAGGAAGAGTTTAATTTGCAGGGTGGTCTTTATGAGATGATTACAGAAGGGTTAATTAAATCTGCCCATGACATTTCTGAAGGTGGCCTTGCAGTAGCCTTAGCGGAATCCTGTTTTACAAGTTTTTTTGAGGATATGGGTGTGTATATTGAACTACCAGATGATTTAAGAGAGGATTTTACACTTTTTGGGGAGGATCAGAGCAGGGTTATTATTTCGATAGATAAGGACGATTTCGAAAAGGTAAAACACATTGCCGAAAAGTGGAATATACCGCAGATGTCATTGGGATTTACAGCGAAGGGAAAGTTTGAGGTAAAGGTTGGAAATCATCTATTTTTATATAACGATCCACGGTTTTTAAGGAATATCTGGGAAAGTGCTCTTTCAGAATATTTTAAGTGATTTTTGGAAAATTTTTTGTTGACAACGTAAAAACCCTTTGCTATATTTTCATTTCTTTTTGAGCACACCATTGCTCCTCGGTAGCTCAATTGGTAGAGCAGCCGGCTGTTAACCGGCGGGTTGCAGGTTCGAGTCCTGCCCGGGGAGCCAGATTTAAAACCCTTAATTAAGAAGCATTCCTTAATATTTTATTAAGTTTTGCTCCCAATTATTTCCGATTATTCTTACCTAAAAAATGAAAATTTTTAGAATTATCTTGATTTTTGGTTTGTTGGTGGATATAATTAAACTATGTTAGATAAAGGTGAATTTTGGCAAGCGAATAACAAAGTGGTAATTTGGTTTCTTTATAATCAGGAATTGATTAGGAAAATAGTAGGGTCTATTCAAGTAATTTTTAAACAGGCATCCAAGAAAATAGGGATAAATAAAGAAGCCACTGTTCATACTTTACTACACAGTTTTGTGACGCATCTTTTAAAGAGTGGAGTTGAACTCAGATATATTCAGGAAATACTCAGACATAAAAGCAGCAAGACGACAGAGATTTATACACATGTAATTAACTAAGGTGGTAAGAAAGTTAAAGCTCTGCTGATTCTTAGATTAGGTTGCTTTTAGAGCAACATATACTAGGGAAAAAACAAGGAGAAATAGTGTATAACATAAATAATATTAAACAATTAACAAAAAACAAGCAACATAGATTAGGTAGCCATGAAGAGTGACCTTTGCTTTTTTCCTTAGTACACCTAATCTTATGTTAGCCCGACAACTATAAAGACAAGGAGCGTTTCTATGACCAAACGTGAAAAGCGCATACCTTGGCAGTCACAAATAACTGAAGTGAGGCCAAATGAACTCAGAACACATGGAGTAAACCAGATTGATATCATACGAAGTTTTTCTTATGAAGAGATGGTATTTTTCTTGCTTACTGGGCGTCGCCCAAATGATGTGGAAAAGGAGCTGCTACGGGCAATAATAGTTTCGCATATTAGTCACGGCATTACAGGGCAAAGTACTTTGGCAGTGATGATGGCCGCTGATTGTAGATCTGATTTTTTGCACGCTTTAGTGGCTGGCTTTTCAACAGGAGCAGGGATTTATCATCAAGGAGGGTTAAATGCAACCATGCAAGAGTTGCAGCGACTTGATAAATTGTCGTACCCTGATCTAATGGCACACGTACAAAAATCATTGAAGGAGGGCAAACGCATCATAGGTTTTGGACACAGGTTTCATAAAGTAGATCCTAGAGCAAGGACGTTGATAGCAATTGCAGAAGAGTTGGGACACAATGGTAGGCATTTCCAAATGATCCTCCATATTGAAAAAATTCTCCGTCAAGAAAAGGGTATATCTCTAAACATTGAAGGAGTGGGAGGGGCTATTCTGCTCGACTTAGGTTTTAATCCAGAGATTGCTCATTTGATCATTATTATTGGGAGAAGCCCGATGTACGCTGCTGTCTATTTAGAGCGTCTAGCACAAGGTAGAGCGCCGTTTCAAAAAATTGAAGTTTTGGATGTAGTAGAAATAGAGGAGGGTTGAATTTATGCGGCCTTTTATTGTGTCTATCATTCCTGTGCGCGGAGGTTCAAAAGGAATAAATCGCAAAAATATTCGCTTATTAGCAGGGAAGCCATTGTTATGGTATACGATCGAATCAGCACGTCAATCATCAATGTTGGATATGATAGTTGTTTCCACTGATGATGATGAAATTGCTCACTACGCACTATCAGAGGGGATACGGGTTATTCGTCATCCCGCACGTTTGTCAAAAGACGATTCTCCAACCTATCCTGTTGTAAAATGGGCTTTGAATAGAATGCGCTCTCAGGGAATTGAACCTCAGATTTGCGCTGTTCTAAGGGCAACTTCACCTTTGCGTGCTCCTAAAGATATTGATGAAGCTATAAATCTACTATTACATAATAAACAGGCAGATTCCGTTGTTAGTGTAGTCCCTGCCGAAGGGATTCATCCCATCCGCCTAAAGCGCGTGTTACCTGATAAAAGGATAGTCGATGCTTATGAGGCAGAAGGGAACTATCCGAAAAGAAGGCAGGAGTTAGAGCTACTTTACTTGCGAAACGGTGCAATTTATGTTGCTTGGGCTACGGTAATTGATGAGATGGGAATGTGGGGAACACATTGTCTAGCATATGTTATGCCTGAGGAGAGATCGATCAATATAAACACAGAATTTCAGTTCAAAGTAGCTGAGTTAATAGTCAAAGATGGGTCGTGCTAACCATATGTGCAGCAGACCTCACTTCACTCGTGGGTAAGCGGGCGTGATTTTTGTACTTTGGTTGTCTAGCAAGCTGTGTCGATTGGGCGCTACCGTTTGTCTACTGACGCTTTCGTTATGTCAATAAAACATTATGGTAATAGATTTTAATTAGGTTTTAATAATGATTGATTTAAAAAATTTTTCTCAAGTAAAGCTTATTTTTAAAGGTGACCAAAAAAGCGTTTATTTTGCTTTTCATCCCGAATATGGTTATGTTGTGATAAAGATAGGTAAATTAAAAAATCGATCACAACGCGAAAGAATTGTCCGTGAAGTTAAATTTCTAAAAAGTATTGATTCAAGATATTTCCCTAAAAATTTTGAGTTTGAAATTAACGATGAAAAAAAGAAATTTTTTATAATAGAAGAATTTATAAAATCTAATAAAATAACAGAACTTACTGATTACTATAGAACTTACTGATTACTATAATTTAGAAGGAAAAATAATTGAACTACTATATAAATTTGTAAATACTCTAAAGTTGTTGTGGAAAACAACATAGTGCTTAGGGATTTAAAATCAGATAATATTTTAATAACAGAGAATTGGGATCCTGTAATAGTTGATTTGGGTATTGCTAGATTTTTAGAGTATGAATCTTTGCTCAAACCATTGCTCTTCCTGGACCTTGTACACTGATTTATGCTGTGCCAGAGCAATTGCTAAATAAAAAGGAACTGATAAATATGCGAAAATTTTCGAGGTCTGCCCCCTAAACTCTGTCCCCTAAACTCTAAACTTCCTCCAGAAACTTTTCTGCCTGGCATTTTAACATATAGGTCTGACCCTGAATATGACAGGTCAAATTTCGAGGTCTGTCCCCAAATTTTTTTGTCCCCAAATTTTTTGACCCCAAAATTCCAAAATTTTGCCTTAAAAAAAGAAATCCATGGAAATATTTTGATTTTTGGTTTTTTAGTGGATATAATTAAATTATGTTAAACAAAGGTAATTTTTACAGGTGAAAAGGAATCAAAACTGTAATGGAGACTGTTTAGGATTTTGGAGAGATAATGACATTTATGGAGACCATAGAATATTTAAAAGAGGGAAAATCTCCTAAAATGGCAAGAAAAGGTAAAATCCCGGCTGTGAAAATTGAATTTGGAAGGAATAACAAGGTTATAATCCGTGTTCCTTATGATCAGGAATTGATAAAGAAAATAAAAACAATTTCTGGAAGAAAATGGAATCCAGAAATGAAATATTGGGAAGTTCCCTATTATGAAAATTTACTCCCAGAACTTCAAGCTCTTTTTGGAAAAAACCTTGTTATTGATCCTTACTTGTATCTTTTACCTTTGGAGAGAGAACTTTCAATAAGAAAATATTCCAGAAAGACAATCAAATCATATATGAGATATAACCGGGATTTCCTTCTAATTACAGGCAAAAGTCCGGAGGAGGTTGGAAACGAAGACATCAAAAAATACCTTTATCACATGATAGAACAAAGGGATATAGCTATCTCTACCTTAAATATCATTATAAACGCTCTGAAGTTCTATTATGGAGAAATTTTAGGTAAAAAATTTATTTATGAAATAAAACGTCCTAAAAAGGATAAAAAATTACCTGTAGTTTTAAGCAGAGAGGAAATTATGAAAATTCTGCAGACTCCCTCTAATATCAAACATAAAGCGATACTCACCGTTGTCAATTCTGCTGGTTTAAGAGTTGGGGAGGTAGCTAAACTTAAAACTGAAGACATTGATACTGATAGGAAACTTATCCATATCAGAGGTAGTAAGGGAAGAAAAGACAGATATACTCTCCTTTCAGATAGAGCTTTGAAGATTTTAAGAGAATATTATAAGGAATACCAGCCTTCACAATGGTTATTTGAAGGTGCAAAGAAAGGTAAACACATTTCCACAAGAGCTGTTCAAGCAATCTTCAGACAGGTATGCAGGAAAGCAGGAATAAATAAAGATGTAACAGTTCACTCCTTGAGGCACAGTTTTGCAACACATCTACTTGAAAGTGGTGTCGATTTAAGATATATTCAGGAAATACTCGGACACAAAAGCAGTAAAACCACGGAAATTTATACTCATGTGAGCAAAGCGAATATTGCAAAGATTGAAAGCCCACTTGATAAGATAATGAAGGAGGAAGAGATATGATTTCAGCCAGAGGGGTGTATATACGCAATACTGCGGATATCATCCCGAATTTGAAAAATATCCGCAATGCAGATATGAAGGAGTTATATGCCATTGCGACGGCCGCAAAAATGTTGGAGGCGATAAGATGAAGGAAAATAAGCTAATTAAAGGATTGGATTTCACTTGGGATGAGATATTTAGAGCTAGAAAAGAAGGAAGATTACTCTCTTTTGATTTAGAACTATCAAGAGCCTGTAATTTAAGATGTATATACTGCTATGCAGAGAGCGGAATAAAGAGGAAAAATGAATTAACAAAGGAAGAGATTTTTGATGTAATTGATCAAGCCGTTGAATTAGGTGCGGAGAAAGTTGTAATAATTGGTGGTGGTGAACCGCTTATGTACCCTTACTATTGGGAAGTTTTACAGAAAGTTAGAGACGTGGGACTAGATAGCATAACTTTTACAAATGGAACTTTTATAACAAAAGATGTAGCAAGAAGATTATATGAAATGAAAGAAGATCTCGCAGTAAAATTTAATTCTTTTGATGAGAATACCCAAGATTACCTTGCAGGAAGAAAAGGTACTGGTAGGAAAATAAAAAAATCGATAAAAAATTTACTTGAAGTTGGATATTCATCCTCGGAAGACTCACCACAATTAGCTTTAGAAACCATAGTTTGTAAGCAAAATTATCATGAAATTGAGAGATTTTATAAATTTTGTCGCGAGAATAACATAATTCCTTATGTGGAGATACTTACTGTTCAAGGGAGAGGAAAAACATATAAAGATGAATTGATAATTTCTCCATGCGAGGCGTATGAATTATTTAAGCGACTTAAGGAATATGACGAAAAAGTGTGGGGAATCACTTGGCCTCTTACTCCTCCAATAGCGGGTCAAAACTGTAAAAGAATGTACTATTCTGCTTATATTACTTCCACAGGAGATGTTCAGCCTTGCCCTGGGGTAGATATTCCTGGAGGAAACATTAGAGAAAAAAGTTTAAAAGAAATAATTAATAACTCGAAAATATTTAGAATTGTGAGGAACATAGATAAATACATAAAAGAGCCGTGTAAATCTTGCAAATATGCTAAAGAAACACGATGCTATGGATGTAGAGGTACAGCATTGCATCATACTGGTGATTTTTTAAATCCAGATCCAACTTGTTGGTGGCTTAAGAACAATATAGGGGGAGAAAAAAATGATTCCTGAAGAAATTAAGAAAATATTAGAAAAGTATAATATCAAATATAAAGTTATTCAACACGAACTTTCTGGAAAAACAACAAATGATGCAGAAAAAGCACTTGGCGTTTCAAGAGAATACATAATTAAATCACTTCTGCTTGAAAACCGTGCGAGAGAATATGTGGGGGTAATTATCCCCGGAGATAAAAGATTAGATTTTCGTAAACTAAAAGAGTCGCTCTATGAGGAAAGGAAGTTTAAAAATTTTAAATTTAGTTTATCAAAATCTGATAAAGTACGGGAGATATTAGGATATGCTGTTGGAGGCGTTCCACCTTTTGTATTTTATCTTAGAAAAATACCTGCTTATGTTGATTCTTCACTCTTGGAAAAAGAGTTTGTAATCGGTGCTGGAGGTGATGAGTACACAGGCATAAAATTTGATCCTAAAGACCTTAAAAAAATAGGTTATAAATATGCTGATATTACAAAATAAAATGCGGCCGTCGCAACGCTTCGTCGCTTCGCTCCTCGCCCTCACTTCGTTCGGGTCATATAACAGGCGGGTATGTGGTTCGCTTTGCTCACCCAAATTTGGCTTACACCAAACTTCGCATACCCACAACACGTTATACGACATTTATGGAAAGGAGGTAAGCAGATTATGAACTGGAATATAAATAAAAAAGATTTTAGTATGGTAATTAACGCTATTGAGGATGAAAAAGAGAAGAGATTGTGGGAAATTATTCTAACCGAACTGATCAATATGGATATGAAAGATTTAATTCAAAATGCTCTTGAGAATGAAACAAAATTTCTGAAAGGCGAAGAAAACGAACCTTTCTCGCCTTACATACTTAGATTAAGTATGAAGGGACTTAAAGATTATGGAAGTTCAGATGATATATCTTCTCCACTTGGCTTTTTACGAATCATTTTGCCATTTAAACAAGATGATCCTGATTACTTAAATATATATGCTCCCTGTGTCTTAAGCACATTGGAACTGTTAAGACTTTACGGGCCGGAAGTAGCTGCTCTTTATTCAGCAAATATTAATCCTGAAAAAAAAATTAAAGATCTGTATGAAGCAGCAAAAGAGAGATACAAAAAAGTGTCGAACCCTAACCTATGGTATAAAATTCGAGGGATAATTTATAAGATAAAACATAATTTAGCACCTCTTTATTCCATTTCGACTTCACAGCATTTTTATCAAATTGGAATTTACTTCTATCAAGATAGATATACCAAATATATAGGCTCACGCTCGCCTGGAATAATGTTCCCCCATGAATACTACGGTGAGGATATATATTACCCTGGTATATCTGATGAAGTTTTGCCTTTATCTATAGGAAAACATGGAGCAAGCTATTGCGAGTATAGGCAATTATTAAAGGAAAAAATAGATAATGAAGAAAAGGTAGAGAATCCAATCCGACCATTTTATTTTGATGAAGGTATAGCTAGCTCTAATGGGCTTGTTAAATATGTTATTTTTGAAGATATTGCAAAAAAAACTTTAAATGAGTATTTACAAAAACTAGAAAATAAAGAGCAAGATAAATATATAAATGATTTGTCAAATCTTGTGTATAGATGGTTAACGGAAACCTCTATAGAGATTTATTTTTTAACTAAAAACACTCTACTAAACAAGTTTACATTATTAAGCTCATCCTATATCTATATTTCTGAAAGAGATAAAAAAAGAAAAAAAATTAGGCGTGGTAGAGTTATTAATTTAAGCCTAATAACCCAATTTCTTGGTATAACTCTTCCTGGTGCTACTCTTTTAACTCAGTTGAAGGAAATTATAGAATTCTCAATAGGTGCAGCAGTATCATTATTGGTATCAAAAGGAATTAACGAGTGGATAGAACACGAAATTAATAAAATAGAAGATCATCTTAAGAATTCGAAATTTTTGAAAGAATTGATATTAAATAATTATGGCGAAGAAATATCGAAAGAGAAACTTAAACAATGGGTAAAAGAGTGGCTTCAAGTGGATTAAATAAATGTTGCCTAAAAAGCGGGTATGCGGTTCCGTGCCTTCGACACTCCACCCCTAAGCCTTAAATAGCTGATTAAAAATGAATGAAAAAATTAAAAGGTTAAAAATATTGGGGTCAGAGCTGTATTATTATTATTTTTAAGCAACTTCTTTTGTAAACTATTCCAACCCAACCTTTCAATCTATTGATTTTTTCTCCCATTTTAAAAAACTATGATATATTATCCTTTAATCTTTCACAGGTAAATATTTATGAAGTTTAGATTTTTTCTTGCGGGGTTAATCCTTTTGTTTCTTTCAACTATTTCCTTTGGGGAGAATAACTGTCTTAAGTGTCATAAAAACATTGAGTATATTAGAGCTCCCCAATCGAAGATGATGAAAAAGATTTATGAATTTGCAAAAAAGGCGGGTTACAAAGATAACAGTTGTATAGTCTGTCACGGTGGAAATCCAAAAGCTACTAAAAAGAAAAGGGCTCATAAAGGAACAATTAAACCCTTTTTAAAGGGGATAAAGTTTAATGAAAAAATTGTAAAGGGACCTCAAAATTTTTACCCTGATCCCGGAAGTGTCTGGATAAACAGATATACCTGTGGAATATGTCATGAAACGGAGGTAAAAACTGAGTATACATCTTTAATGTTTACAGAAGCCGGAAAAATCCAGGGGGCATTGTGGGGATTTGGTGGATTGGAAGGGTATGAGCACAAAATAGGAAATTATGATGTCAGCACTCTGGATATTCATAAAACATTGGGAAGTAAAACATATAAGAAATATATAAGTCAATTAAAAAAACTAAATCCACAGGTTCGTCCCAAAAAAATGACTCAGATTCCAGAAGCGCCAAGACCTGAAGAAGTTGAGAAAAATCCACAGCTTGCAGTGTATACCTATTTAAGGGAAGGGTGTTTAAGATGCCATACAGGAAATAAAGGAAGACAAAAAAGGGGAGATTACAGGGGACTTGGCTGTAGCTCTTGCCACATACCCTACTCAAATGAAGGATATTATGAAGGAAAAGATCCGACAATTCCAAAAAATAAAAGGGGCTGGTTGTTAACACATCAAATTCAGGGCTCAAGGGAAGCAAAGGTAAAAATATATGGCATAAAGTATTCTGGCATTCCAGTTGAGACCTGTACCAAATGTCACGATAGGGGAAAGAGGATTGGGACTTCTTTTCAGGGATTAATGGAAACAGCTTATAGCTCGCCATTTTTAGAGGATGGTTCAGATCAGCCAAAGCTTCACACAAAGCACTATTTACATTTAAAGTCTGATATACATATGCGAAAGGGAATGCTCTGTCAGGATTGCCACACATCCTTGGATATACATAGCGATGGAAATCTTGTTGGGACAACCCTTGCATCTGTTGAAATTGAATGTCAGGACTGTCATGGAACTCCAGATAAATTTCCCTGGGAACTTCCTTTAGGATATGGTGATGAACATAGGGAAAAGCCTAAAAGTGGTAAGCCAAGGGGATTAGTTAAAAAACTTCCTTCCTTTATGAAATTGGGGACAGTTTATCCTATAGAAGATGGATACCTTCTAACTTCAAGGGGAAATCCATTTGGAAATGTTGTAAAGAAGGGTAATAAGGTCATTGTCCATACTGCAGGGGGAAAGGATTTAGAACTTACTCCCCTTAAAGAATTGGTGAAACTTGGGAAACTAAATACAGATGGAAAGGTTGCTATGGTCAACATTAAAAATCATATTGATAGGATGGAGTGTTATACCTGCCACTCAAAATGGGCTCCTCAGTGTTATGGTTGTCATATAAAAATTGACTATTCAAAAAATGAAAGACATCCAGACTGGATTGCAATGGGAAATGATGTTGACAAACATGGTTTAACAGCAGATGCAAGAAAGGTTATTTTAGGGGATGAAACAGGTTATAAAAAACATTTGATTTTGGGGAAGGTAGAAGAAACAAGGAGTTATCTGAGGTGGGAAGATCCCCCACTGGTTCAAAATGGTGAGGGAAGAATTTCACCGGCGGTTCCAGGTTGCCAGACAACTGTAACAGTTATTGGAAAGGATGGAAAACCACTTCTTTTAAATCACATTTTTAAAATACCTGATGTGGAAGGGGCAGGTAAAGAAGGGCAACTTGCAATAGATATGTCACCTAC
>JALULU010000426.1:0-1880 GCA_027040585.1 Acidobacteriota bacterium
TATAAAAAACAACCTCCACCTACTCCTCCATATCAACCACCTCAAAAAAGTGAAACGGAAATGAATAGAGCTGAAATCCCAGAAATAAAGTTAAAGGAAGAGTTGCCTGAAGAAAAAGCACCAGAAGAAAATATTATTTATGAAGATGTAGAAGAGGAAAAATTAAAAAAACGCACTGAGCAGATGGTACCACCTAAAACTGTTAAGAAAAATTTTAAGAACTCAAAAACTTTATATATTGTAATAGGAATTGTGGGAGTCTCTTTAATAATTTTTGTACTACTTTTACTATTTTTACTTAAAAATCTTTTCACACCACATTTTGGGTCACTTGAAATAAAATCGAACCCTCCTGCTGCAAAAATATATCTTGACGGAGCACCAATAGGAAATACACCATTTTTACAGGAAAAAATAGATACTGGAAAACACATTGTAGTTATTAGAAAAGATGGATATAAACCAGTAAGATGGGAAATAGAGATTAATCCTGGTAAAAAGGTAACCCTCGAAGCAACCCTCAAATCCTATGAAGCGACACAGACTGCAAATAACCAGAAAATGGTTGGGGTTGAAGAGATAGATGACCTCGTTGAAAAAGCTAAAAATGCTTATGATGAAAATAGAATCTTTGCACCAGAGGATGACTGCGCCCTATATTACTGTGATGAGATTTTAAAAATAGACCCCGAAAATGAATCTGCGCTTGATTTAAAGGATAAAATTTTAAACGAAAAAATGAATTCCATAAAAAAAGCAGCAAGATGGGGAAATTGGTATCTTGTAAAAAAGGAAACTGAGCTTTTAAAAAAATATTTTCCTGACAATGAAGATGTAAATAATTTAAATCAAAAGGCGAATAACAAAATTGCTCTTTACTTTAAGAGAAAAAAACAAACAATTGCAAAGTATAAAAAACTTGCTGAAAAAGCGATAAGAGACAAAAGGTATGTAACTCCTCCAGGAGATAATGCCATTGAATATTTAAAGCAAATTTTAAAACTTGACAGGAACAACTACTTTGCAAAAAAGAGTATAAACAAAGTTAAGGATGCAGCATCCTTTCAAATTGATGCAGCAGTAATTAATTCTAAATGGGAAAAGGCGAATGAAATAGCAAAAGCATATCTGAACTTCTTTCCCAATGATTATAAGATTAAAAGAAAATCTGAATTAATAAAGAAAAAATATCAAGAGTATTTAAAAAAAGTTGAAATTAATAAAAAATTAATGATGAAAAAAGAAAAAATTAAAAAAGCCAAAGAAGAATTTTTAGCAGGAATTGACAATTATAATAATGGAAGATATCAGATTGCAGTTAAACATCTGTTAAATTCAATTCAAAATTTACCAAATCCATCAAAAGCTTATTTTTATCTTGGCGCTTGTTTTTTAGAATTAAAAAATATAAAAAATGCCACAAGTTATTTCAAGAAAGCACTATCATTAAATCCTAAAGATTACACTTCTGCCTATGAACTGGGTATAATTTATTTATCAACTAAAAAATTTGACAAAGCTATAAAATATTTAAAAATTGCAAAGAATGGTATTGTACCCGGTGTAAGTCCACAAAAAATTGATAAATTATATCAAAAAGCAATTATTCTCTCGAAGATGTCATCGGTTTTCAGGTCTTCCATACCAGCTGAACATAAACATTTTATTGGTAGTTGTAGTGGATACATCATATTTACTGAAAACACCTTTAGGTATGAGCCAACAAGTTCTTCTCATGAACTTCAAGCAAATTTAAAAGACTTAGAGGATGTTTCTTTTGGTGAAACTTCTGGATTTAATTTTAAATATCTGGGGAAAAAATATAAATATAAAATTGAAGATCACAATAAATTTATTATTTTAAAAAGTTATCTTAAAAA
>JALULU010000426.1:1890-5462 GCA_027040585.1 Acidobacteriota bacterium
TCAAATTAATTAAAAAATAGAAAATAAAAGGGGGTTTCTTTTATTTTTTAGAAAAATATGTTGTATAATTTTATTTTTTAAAATTTTATGAGGGGTTTTTATGGGAAAAAATAAAAAGGAATATATACTTACATCAAAAGACATAATACTCCTTTTTCTATTTATATTAGTCATAATTACAATAGTTTTCACTGTAGGAGTTACTGTAGGAAAAAATATGGTTATATCAAAATTAGAAAAAGAAAAACAGGTTAAAGGGATTCTCTCGGAAACCTCTGAAATTCCAAAACAAAAACTTGTAACTCCAATTGAAGTTGAAAAAAGCGATATCAATGAATCTGATATATCTAAAAATGTTGTTCTTCCTAAAAAGGTAGAGACGAAGAAGGAAGAAAAAAAATCAAAGAAAGAAATAAAAAAGGAAAAATTGCTAAAATTTAAGAAAAAAGCAATATTAAAAAGGCCAAACACAAAACATCCATCTTACAGTTTAACAAGAACCTTCTACATTGTTCAGGTTATGGCAACAAAAAGTTTAAATGAGGCAAAAAAATATAAAAATAAACTCGAAAAGATGGGTTTTAACATTTACATTAGAAATCCTGAATTTAAAGGTGATTACTACAGAGTTCAATTGGGAAGTTTTAAGAATAAAAAGAATGCTATAAACTTAGTGAAAAAACTAAAAAAACTTGGAGTAAAAGGGTTTGTCAGAAAGCAAAAAGTGTATTAGAAAAAGGCTGCCCTATTGGATTAGGAATAAAAGTGTAATAATTCCAACTTCACATAAAGTTAAAGAGATTTTAAGGAAATATAAACTCCATTCAGTTTGTGAGGAGGCAAAATGCCCCAACAGGGGAGAATGTTTTTCAAGTGGCACTGCCACATTTTTAATTATGGGGGATATCTGTACAAGAAATTGCACCTTCTGTGCAATTAAAAAGGGAAATCCAATGCCACTTGATGAAAAGGAACCAGAAAACTTAAAAAAAGCAGTATCTGAATTAAATTTAAAATACGTTGTTTTAACATCTGTCACAAGAGATGACTTAGAGGATGGTGGTGCAAATCACTACGAAAAATGTATAAAGGCAATTAAAAGTTTAGATAGAGAAATTTTTGTTGAAGTGCTTACCCCGGATTTTAAAGGGTCAAGAATCTCTATAGAAAAGGTAATAAATTCGGGAATTGATGTCTTTAACCACAATGTTGAAACTGTCCCATCGCTTTATAAAAAAGTAAGACCTCTTGCCAATTACACAACATCTTTGAAAGTGCTTGAAATGGCAAAGGAAATAGATACTGAGTTACCTGTAAAATCTGGTATTATGGTTGGGCTTGGTGAAACAATGGAAGAAATTAAAGAAACATTAAAAGATATAAAATCCACTGGATGTGATCTCTTAACTGTTGGACAGTATTTGCAACCAAGATTCTTAAACTTACCTGTAACAAGATATCTAAAGCCTGAAGAATTTGATGAGATAAAGGAATTTGCTCTTTCAATAGGTTTTAAAGGTGTTTTTTCGGGACCACTTGTAAGAAGCTCCTATTTTGCACATAAAATGTATAAAAATATTAAAAATGGATAAAAAAAGGTTAAAAAAACTTTTTTATTTAATATCTTCTGCATTATTACTTGTTCTTTCTTTTCCAGGATTTAACGCATGGTTTTTATCTTATTTTGCCATTATACCGCTTTTTAAATTTATAGATATTTCAGAAAGCAAAAAAGAAGCATTCTTTGGAGGAATATTCTCAGGATTATTATTTTATGGATTCCTCCTAAGGTGGCTACCTGAATCTATTATCAGATTTGGAGGCCTTTCATTTGCTTTTTCACTCATCCCCTCAATTTTAACTTACACAATTCTTTCCATATTTACAGGACTTTTCACACTGACTTGTTTTATACTCTACAAAAAATTTAAGTGGAGATATATATTTTTAACTCCATTTGTCTGGACTGCAACTGAATTTTTAAGGGCAAAATTTGCCTTTACAGGTTTTCCATGGTGCCCTTTAGGAAATACTCAGGTATTTTTCCCATATATGATTCAAATTGCCGATTTACTTGGTGTTTACGGAGTATCTTTCTTCGTGGTTTTAATAAATGGAACACTCTATTTTATATTATCCGATAATTTTGATAAAAAATCCAAAAGAAAGGTACTTATAGGTTCTCTGGCAGTAATAGTTAATTTATTTTTATACGCAGAACTCAGGTATTTTACCTATCCATATAAAGCAGGAAAGGAAATTCACGTTGGAATCGCTCAGGGAAATATCCCCGATACTGATGATGAAAAGGTTGTGGAAAATATTCACTTAAACGTCTATCCAGAACTTATAAAAAAAATAAAGGAAAAAGACCCAAAAGTAAGCGTTATAATTTTTCCAGAGGGACCAACAACATTTTCCTATGAAAGAGATCCAGATTATAGAAAATTTATGAAAGATTTAGCAAAAAAATATAACAGTGCAATTATATTTAATTCAATACACTATAAGAAAGATGGATACTATAACTCAATTTACTCCATCAATAAAAATGGGGATTTAGTGGCAATTTACGATAAGATAAGACTTGTTCCCTTTGCCGAATATGTACCATTTAAAAAGATATTTTTCTTTGTAAACTCAATGACAAGTGAAGTAAGTGATTTTAAAAGTGGAAACAAATATGTAATTCACAAAATTGATGGTGTTAATTATGGTGGATTTGTCTGTTATGAATCCATTTTTCCGGAAATAGCCATAAACTTTGTGAGACACGGTGCAAATGTGCTTTTAAACCTCACAAATGATAACTGGTTTAAGGGGAGTGATGCACCATATCAGCATTTTAACCATATAATTTTAAGGGCAGTTGAGACAAGGAGATGGATAGTAAGGGTGGCAAATGGTGGAATAAGTGCAATTATTGATCCCTTTGGAAGAATAAGGAAGATCACAAAATTTGGTAAAAGAACTTTCGTTACAGGCAAAGTATATTCATTAAAATTCTGGACACCATATCAATATGTTGGGGATTTATTTAGCTACCTATCAATAATTATCGTTTTATTATTTCTTTTTAAGGTTAAAAAGGTGGAAGAAAATAAAGAATGAAAATGTATTTGAAAAAAATTAAAAATAACTGGTCTTTATTTTTAGTATTAGCACTTTTCCTATTGGGTACTTATTTAATGTTGATTATATCACTAAAAATAACCAATGGACATTTAGTCTACACGTTAGACGACTCATACATACATATGGCAATTGCAAAAAACTTTGTAAAACATGGCGTTTGGGGGATTGACAAATACAAATTCACAAATTGCTCCTCTTCTCCCCTCTGGACCCTCCTCCTGTCTCTAATCTACTACCTTTTTGGTATAAACACCGTAGCCCCCTTCATCCTTAACCTCATCTTCTCAATCTCCTTAATCACCACAACCTGTTACCTCCTAAAAAAATATACAAATAAAAACTCCTATATTCTCTTCTCCCTACTCCTCATCATCCTCTCCACTCCCATCATTCCCTTAATCTTTACAGGCCTTGAAGCCATTATGTTTATACAATTT
>JALULU010000427.1 GCA_027040585.1 Acidobacteriota bacterium
ATATCCGGTTGTTTTCGGCTTTCCTGCCGGTCATATTATTGATAATAGAGTAATCATTTTTGGTCGAAAGGCAATTTTAAAAGTTACTAAAGATAAGGTTGTTTTTGAGCAGAAGTAACAGGCTTAATTTTTTAGTCCTTGTTTTTATAGCGGGCTCATCTTACTTTAAATTAGATTTTTTATTTGGATTTAAAATCCTGGATTTTTGAAAATTGCGTAAGCCGTATTTTCGGTAGAGGAACTCCAATAATAAGGCACCAGCAAAAATAATTCTGCAGTAAGGTTGGTTCACATCGAATCTAAGATGTTTTTTTTCTTTTCGGTATATTCCGTTTCAGTAATAAGTTCCATTTCGAACAGTTCTTTGAGTTTCTTTAATCGACCCATAGGATTTTCTTCTTGTTGTGAGTTTGCTTGCTGGTTAGCATCACTATTCATTAAATTACTTGCTCCGACTCCTGTATTCATTCCCATTATTATTCCTGCATTTCCCGTTTGGTTGTTTGCTGCATCCCGCATGGCTTGTAATTTTTGATGTTCAGTATAGTCTATTCCTGCAATTTTCGCTGATAAGACCTGCGCTTGAACATCAGATATCTTTGCAATTCTATCTAAAGTTTCTTTATCAAATTGCGTTCCTTCCATTCTAAAATCTATTACTTCAAACCCTAGATCATTAAAAACACTTTTGGTTTTAATTCTCACCTCCTCTGCAATAGAATTTAAATTACTGTCAATATCTACATAAGAAAATTTAGCATTGGCAAGATAATCTGTGATGTTTTGAGTTATTCTAGATAAAAAGATTTCTTTTAAATCGTGATGACAAAACACCTCTTGTCCTGCAATTATATTAGCAAAAAAACTTTTGGGCGTCGTAATCTTAATGCTATAATTGCCAAATGCGGAAAGTAATATAGGGAAGGTGTATATAGGGTCTGTATATGCTATGGGTACACGAGTGCCCCAGCGCATATTTAAGATGTCAGCTTTTCTATAAAACCAAATCCCCATAATGTACTCACTGCCTTCACGAAGTGAAAGGAATTTTTTAATCGTAGTTATGAAAGGCGTATTATCCGATTTTAAGTCATACACACCTTCTTCTTCAAAAACACCTATCACCTTACCTTCGTAGGTTAGAATGCAGCCTTGTCCCGGTTGCAAAATGAGTTTTGAGGCGTTTTTTATTTCATCGCCATTATCGGTAAATTTTATAAATAATTCATCTGACCTAGG
>JALULU010000428.1 GCA_027040585.1 Acidobacteriota bacterium
GATTATCTTCAGGGACAGGGTCAGGCACCTCTTTTAAAATTAGGGGATTATTTTCAATTTTGTCCTGTTTTTCAAGTATCAGTGCTTTCATTCTATATTACCTCTGGAATGTAGTTAGAAATGACTTTTTCATAATTTTCCCTTAAATTTTTAACTGCTTTTGGCAACATATTTAAAACATCTGTTGGAAGCATACCATCTTTTCCAATTTCATCAATTAAAAGGTCAGCTGCATAACCGTGTAAAAATACACCAGTCATTACAGAATCCTCTAAATTTAATCCAAGTCCATACATTGCAGAAATGCAACCAGTTAAGACATCTCCACTTCCTGCAACTGAAAGCCCACTGTTTCCACTTGTGTTTATAAAAACCCTTCCATCAGGGAACCCAATGAGAGAATTTTTACCCTTTAAAACCACAATTGAATTGTATTCACCTGTAAATTCCCTCAAAACATTTAGTTTATCTTTTTTTATTTTTTCTTTATCGTAAGTTGTAAGCCTTGCCATCTCCCCAATATGGGGTGTTAAAATTGGGGTGACTTTTAAATTTTTTAAGATCTTTAAGTCATCCTTTATTGCAGTAAGTCCATCACCATCAATTAATACTGGCTTGTGGATATGTTTTAAAAGTTTTAAAACAAGTTTTTTTGTGTCCCTGTCTGTTGAAATTCCGGGGCCCATTACAACAAAGTCCACCTTTTTTGAAAGTTCCAGCAGGCTATCAAAATTTGATGAAGAAATACTACCTGATTTTGTTTCCTCCATTGGGTGGAAAACTATTTCACTCCCCCTTGTTGATACACTTTCTACTACGCTTTTAACAGTTGCAAGTCTTGAATAACCGCCTCCTGCCTTTAAAAATGAATAGGATGATAAGAAAGGTGCTCCAAAGTAATTATTACAACCAGCTAAAAAAAGCACATCTCCAAAAGTTCCTTTATGTGAATCTTCTTCTCTTTCCGGAAGTTTTGAAGGGATATTTATTTCAAGTTTAATCTTTTTGTCCTTATAGATTTCTTTTGGAAAAGATATGTGAGTAACAAACAGTTTTTTTGTTTTTCCTGCTCCGGGATAAAATAAATTTCCAATTTTAGGTAGTCCAAAGGTAATTGTAAAATCGGATTCAATACTTATACCCATTATTTCCCCTGTATTGCCATTAATTCCTGATGGAATATCAATACTTACAACGGTTTTACCTGAATTGTTTATTATATCAATAACTTCCTTAT
>JALULU010000429.1 GCA_027040585.1 Acidobacteriota bacterium
CTTTAACCTTAAACAGGTATAGTTTTGCGTGGTTCGGTTCAAAGGTTTTTCTAATTTTCAGTCTGCCTGTTGTTATTAAATTGGCAAAAAAATGTACCTGCTCGTAAAACTCTCTATTGTCCATTTCAGGGCTGTTTATAGCCCTATCCATAGATTGCACAAAGCTCGAAAAGTGTTCCTCTGTGCTTTTTTGAGAGTCTGCGATACCCACTTCAACGATATTTTTTATATGTTTTTCAACATCCAACCCGACAAGTATTTTTATTGTGACATCTTCATTTTCTTTGATTTTTTCATACATTGTTCTCAAACCCGAAAAATAGAAAAAACCAACCAAAAATTTTAGCTCGTCACTTACTTCTATCAACTGCCCAAGTCTGTTATGAAGTGTTTCTGAGTCTTTTGCGTTTGTTATAAAATTGTTACGCACAATAATACCTCATATTAGTCACTTGAGTCTGTTCTCGGCTTGTTGAGGATAAACAACTGCTTGTTTTTTATGAAATATCCGCCCGTTTTTTTTGATTTCCCTCTAAATTCAATCAACCCCTCTTTCTTTAGCATTTCCATATATCTTTGTATGTTTCTGTCTGAGTCTGTAAGCATTATTTTATTCGCATAAAAGGGCAGTCTTTTGCCCTCATTTTTAAATATATTAAGCAATAAAAGATACAGTCTCTTTTTTGTTTTGGATTTTTTGTTTGTGAATTTGTCGTCTATAATCTGTAAAATCAGTTTATTTATTGCGACATCTTCACCCTTTGTTACGACATCTTCACCCTTTGTTACGACATCTTCACCTTTTGTTACGACATCTTCTGGCAGAGGAATGATAATTTTAAATATATCGTCTTCTATAAGCTTCGGTTGTTTTCCGTTTGAATAGAAGGGTGTATATTTAAACAGATTTCTAACCCCCGAGCCGAGTTCATCGGCAAATCCTATTTCCTTAAAAATCTTTGCAATAATGGGGTTTTTCGGCAAAGGAGTAAAACTGTCGGGAGCTAAATATCCGTAGCTGTGGGGTCTGTTTGCATTCTCAAAGGTTACGACAGTGTTTTCTATAATCATTTTTGCCGTATATGCGTTTGAATATTCTCTGTGAATTATAATGTTGCTAATTGCTTCTCTGAGAATTTTTCCTCTTAGGCTTACTCTTGTGTTATTTTCTAAATAAAAAGGGTCCGGCAAATGTTTCTCTGCAAAAGCCATTAAACGATAGTATGTATCGA
>JALULU010000430.1 GCA_027040585.1 Acidobacteriota bacterium
CCTATCTGTGAACCTATTATCACAACGATAGAAGTTGCGATCATCAATGGCCAGTTAAAATGTCCCTCAGCAATGTGCCCTGCAAAGCCTGAGAACGAACTGAATATTACAATAAAGGCACTTGTGGCAGCAGCCTGTTTCGTTTTGTATCCCATAGCTATCATCATGGGAACAAACAAAAACCCACCACCCACTCCAAGGAGACCTGCTATGAACCCTATAAAAAATCCGCCAACTGACATCAAAATCATTTTTGGAATTGTGCCCATCATCTTTTCTTTGTCTTCCTGGCGTGATGAAAGCAGCATTCTACCACCAGCAAATACCATTGCTATGGCAAAGAGAATTATCAAAGTTTTTGTGGGGACCATCTTCGTGAAATAGGCACCCACCGGTGCACCTATAAAAGATGTGATTATAAGAGGAATTGAACCCTTAATATCAACCATTTTAGCTCTCAGATAAAACACAGCTGCCGATAGTGCAGTCAATCCGTTTAGAAGAAGGCCTGTTGGAATTGCCACACTTTTAAAGTCATACCCAAACCAATGAAAGACCGGGATATATAACATTGCTCCGCCAAGCCCAAGCATGGCGAAAATAAAAGATAATATAAAGATCACAAACGTTACAATTGCTAGTGTCATTTGGTACCTCCTTCTATTTTCTAAGGTAATGTCAAAAATCTATAGATAATTTAGCCTCTAAGATGTATTAAATCAGTTGCTTAAATTATATTATGCTTCTTTTCCCATTTTTTTCTTATCTATTTTTCAAAGATAATTTTCTTCATATTATTTTTGACAGTACCTTTACACCCACAATTTTTGCTTTATCTCTTTTTATTATACTAAATTTAAATTTTTATATAAAGATTAGTACTTGTCAAATATTTTGTATAGAAGTTTAAAACTATGGTAGGAAGTTCTCCATTTCATTCTTCATAACAATTTCATAAAACATATTTTTTAAGTTATACATTTGGACTGGATTGGTGTCAGGCACGAATTATTTTAAGTTGTGAGCGTTTTTAATGAGTGTCAAGTGTTAATAATGGAAAATTTGATAATTGAAAAAAAATTAAAGTTTATGATTTTTTGATATATACATAGAGGTCTGGCCCCACCATAACCTGACTAAACCTGAATTTCAAAATAACTGTTAAAGACTAACAGTCAAGGTTCGACCCCGAAAATTTCCATCAAATGGAGGTCTGACCCCACATAAATTT
>JALULU010000431.1 GCA_027040585.1 Acidobacteriota bacterium
ATCTGGATGTCTTCCATCAGAATACCCTCCTTCTGCTCTAAAAGTTGTAACCTCATAATTAATTCCATTAAGTACAACGACTGTTACCCCAAATTTTGCCCCTACATCTATTGTTTTTGAGAATATTCTTTTTACTTCTTCAGGGGTGGCATTTGTTGCTATATCAATGTCTTTTATTTGCCTTTTAAGAAGTGCATCTCTAACAGCCCCTCCTGCAAAATATGCATCAAAACCCTTTTCCCTCAATTTTTTTACAATTGATAGGCCACCTTTAAAGATTTTTTCCTCAAAATTTAATTTTCTGGAAACTTCCATAGTAGGTTATTTTAACAGTTTTCACACTCTTTTTTAAGTTGTATTGAAAAATTTTAAAATTGGGGGTAATATTAAATGTAAAGACTTGCATGATTGGAGGGGAAAAATGAAAAAATTATTATTAATTTTTACGTTTATTTTCACCCTTTCGTTTTCCTTAATAGCTTCAAATTCTCTTGCTTTTATGAAACCAAATAATCACAGGTACCCAATTAATCCAATTAGAAATATGGACATAGTTTCATTTGAGATGGAGCATATGATGAGTTCTGTTAGGGCTGTTTTACCTTTTAGTGAAATTCCAGAGGAAGAACTATCTATTTTTGAACTGGATCCTGGATGTGTAAATTTTAATGTTGACAACCATTTAGATGATGGAGGTTATTTAGATTTTATTTTTGATACCACATCCTGTGGCATGGGTTCCCATGTTGTAGATTTTAGAGTGTTTTTAGATGAAAATAATGTTGTCACAAATGTTTTAATTTTAGTTGATGGAGAAGAAAGGGATTTTAATATTGAAAGTAAATGCCCTCAGGTTTCCATTGAAAGAGATGATGGTTATTTAGAACTTGCTTTTGATTTCGGTGGATGTGATTTTTGCGAAGGCTTAAATGGAAAGGTCTATCTTGAGATTTACTACACTGAAAATAATGGCGTTTATACACTACAAGATGTGAAATACTCATATGATAAAGATTTCTCACCTGATTTATTTGTTAGTTGCTTAAATCAGCAGGAAAATTGTGAGAAAATTAAACTCTCAGAACCATATGATGAAAACGGTGATAGTTACTACAGGAACCTTATCATTTCCTTTGAAAATTGTGGTGATAATTTTCCAGTAACTGGAAATATTGTTTACACCTTCCAATTTTATAAATCTTCAGATAGGACATATTTTAACCTTGT
>JALULU010000432.1 GCA_027040585.1 Acidobacteriota bacterium
ACCACTAACATTTAAGGTAAAACTTGCCGAAAGAAAACTTACAATGCTTTCCAATAACAAAAAGAGTTTTGATATTGATGAAAATGCAGAATCTCAAAAACCAGAAATTGGGCTTGTTGTTGAGGACATTTCACCACAGATAGCAGATCAACTTGGAATAAAAGAAAATGAAGGTATTTTAGTTCAAGATGTAAAATCTGGTTCGATAGCAGAGGATGCCGGGCTAATGAAGGGCGATGTAATATGTGAAGTAAATGGAAAGAAAATAAATTCCGCAATGCAATTTGTAAACATAATTAAAAAACTTAAAAGTGGGGAATCTGTAGTATTAAAATTCTACAGATTTTCTGGAAGAAATAAATATATATTCTATACCTCCATAGAGAAGCCATAAATTACTTATGATTCTCCTTTCAAGACCTCCTCTCAGCCCCATCCAGAGTTGGATGGGGTTTTTTATTTGAAAAAATACATATAAATGTTATAATCTAAAAAATTCTAAAATGGAGGTTTTATGAAAACGAGAATGCTAAGTTTAGGTTATGTTACAAATGCAGATCTATCAACTTATTCGTTAAATGACACCTATGAAGTTGTATCTGCGAAGGAGCAAGAAGTTAAACCACAGGGAGAACTTCTACAAAGTGGAGTTGATGTAGGACTTATGAGATTACATATCCACAATGCACCTGAGAGAAGAAAATGGCTTGGGCTTCGTGAAGATAAAAACTATGAAATATTAGTTGTTTTTTCACCAACACATGTCCATTCCATCTCAAATGACAAAAAAGACATAATTAAGGTTAAATATGGAAAATATTTTAACATAGAAAAGGAAGAATCTGCAGGTGGATTTACATATAAAAAGATGTTTACACACCTTATCCCAAAAAACTCCTTAACTTTCGATGTTCAACTAACTGAAATTGATAACAACACAGTAGACCCCGATGGTCTTGAAATTCTTTTAAAAGATACTGGAATAGGTACAGTATTAGATCTTGCACCAGTAAATCCAATTAGTTATTTACAATTGGCTTCAAACATAGTCAATAAAATTCAGGAAGTTTTTGGATCAGACAAGGCTGGAGACGATCCCCTGTGGAATGATACACTTGTAATTGAAGCAAAACCAACTATTCCGGGCAGTTATAAATTAAGGGAAGGTTTTTATGTTATAGTGGAAGCAAAAGACCAATTTGATTTCTCCAATGTCTATTATCATCA
>JALULU010000433.1 GCA_027040585.1 Acidobacteriota bacterium
GGTCTTTATTGTACTTTGCAAGAAACATTTCAGGGGATAAGTCGTGGTGGTCAAAAACAAACTTTTTTCCAAAGAGTTTAAAAAAAAGACCTATTATAAAAAAGGTCTCAGGGGGATTACAGGCGTGGATAACATCAAAACCAATTTTAAAAAAGATTTTAAAGGTAAGCAAAAAGGTCATCAAAAAGCAGTAAAAAAATTCCCACACAAAGGATAAAACACCTTCCTTTGCCTCATAAGCACTATATCTAAAAACATTTATACCATCTATCACAATTTCCTTCTCCCTATATTTTTTCTTTCCCTTTGGAGATATGACACTTACTGTTGCACCATATTTTTTTAAAGTTGTTGCCTCAAGCCAAACCCTTCTGTCAAAGGGAACAGGGAGGTTTTGAACAATAATTAGTATTTTTTTTCCCTTAAGTGGCAATTCCATCATTCAATATACCCCAGATCTCTTAATCTCTTCTTATAAATTTCATCTGAAACGTTATCTTCTTCATCCATTTCAATGTAAATTTCGCTAAAATACTCTTCCCCTTTTAAAAGATTCTCAGAAATTCCTACTTCAAAAATGTTTAAGAGTAAATTGTAGTCAAAATCAACTGATGGGGACATATCTTTTATTGTGGTTATAAGCGGTGTAACATCAATTGTTGTAATGGGATTTAAAAAACCTGTTGCCCTCATAAGGGTAAAAATATTCAGGAAAAAGCTTAGCCTTTCTTCAAGTGAACCAATGTTTATAATTTTAGACAGGGGATTGTCAATTAAAAGGGGTAAAGTAAATCCATTTCTTATATTTTCTCCAGATCCAATAAAGACCCCCTCTGAATCGTGATTTCCAGAAGCCACATTTATAAACTTCAGATAATCATCTAAATTTAAAATCCTTTCATCTAAAAATAATTTTTCTCCATATGGAAACCTGCTAAAATAAGAGTGAAAAATCCTTAAAATTAAGCCATCATTAACCAATTCTATATTTGAAAATATTTTTTTACCCGATTCTGTTTTAACCATTGAAAGGGTTTTTAAAATTTCTTTTTTGTCATTTTCATCAACCTCCCCAATAAATCTTAAATCTATATGGTCATTCCAGATAGTGTTATCTACCACCTCAAGTTTTTTTATGGACAAATCCCTTAAAAACTTTTCAATATCAAAACTATAAAGGGGTAAACTCCTTGCTCTTGCACCGTGATCTGAAATCAAAACCA
>JALULU010000434.1 GCA_027040585.1 Acidobacteriota bacterium
ATTTGGGGTCATGCTATCTCTCCTTAACATTTGTATATCAAATGGTATATAATCCCTATAAGGATTGCAGTTTTGCGGTCGGCACTAAGTCTCAGCATCTGTGCTGGGGCTTTTTTGCTTTTAACAGTTCGCGATATCACCCAAAGATTTAAGTAGGGCTTGCCTCTCAACGATGCTAGTCGGGATAAGGACTTATTCATTTTAACTATCTCCAAACAGTAGCAGTACGATAATCATAAAAATAAATTTCTTTTAGATATCGTGCCTGAGATGCTTTATTTATAAATTCTTCAAATTCACTAATTTTATCAATAGAACTCACACCTATATATATTCGTTTAGTCTTATTTTCCAATACTGCTGTCTGAATATGCTCATCATTACTTTTTAACATAGTCCCAAAAACAATAATACTGTCATTTTGAGTAGACCTACCTATACCTTTTAAGCTTTTATAACAGTGGTTCAAGTAAGCATTATGAAAAATTTTAGTCTTTTTTTGTTCACTTGTGCCTTCCGAAACAAAAACAGGATATATATCTTTTTTTAGAAACTCTAAAGTCTGCTCTCTTAGTGTTTTATTCGTTCTTGAATATGTATTCTTTATTACTTCATATTTGTTATCAAAAAGATGTAAGGCTCCATGTAAATAAAAAATATTTTGTGAAGAACTATCATTACCATAAACAACAAAATTAGTAGTTTCACTATATGGGTCATGAAATCCATCCGCAATATCTAGTCTTACACTTGATTTTTCAATCAATTTCTGTTGAATGGCATCACCTAACTTCATTGTAGTCCAATATAGGAGTAAATCATAATTTAATGTATATATACGGTCATAGTCTTTTATAAAATTGATACTATTAACAAACTCTTCATTTGGTACTTCTGTAATTTTTTCGGGATGATTATTAGTAATAATATCTACTAGATGTTTTTTCAAAGCCATAGAATCTTCTAAAATCTTTTTTTCATCATCTTTTTCTATGACTCCATACTCTTTTAGAACCATAACTGATGTTTCAAGAAGTTTAATAACTTCTTCAAAATCCTTTGTATCAAATGTTTGAAAAATTTTATAGACTGGACTCTCAACATCTATTAATCCATTATCTACAGCACTTTGCAACAAACTTGTAAAAGAAAATCTTTCATGATTATATGCCATACTAAAGCCGTTTCCTAAAAGAAGAAATCTTTTATCGTCTTTTGTT
>JALULU010000435.1 GCA_027040585.1 Acidobacteriota bacterium
ATAAAGGCTTTTATGTTGGTTTAACACCTGCATATTTAACTTACGAATCAAATGGTATAAAACCAAAATTTCATACTGTGGGAGAGAAATATACATTAGGGTATATTGTTAAAAGCTATGGTATATACACCGCTTCTATAGAAGCTTCTATACTGCTTGCAGGAAGCGATAAAAAAGCTTCCGTAACAAATAGTTTTGGAACATTTAAAAATGCAGAGGTAACCATAGACCAAATCTATTCACTGCATTTAAAAAACCAGTTTAACTTTACAAACAAGTTAAACGGCAGTTTCTATATAGGAGCAACAAGAGGAAAAATATACTCTTCTTCAGACAGAGGAACTTCAGAGAAAAAATTTGAAAACTCTTTCTCTTACGGTGCCGGTATAGCATATAAACTCAATCCGCAAGTTTCTATACAGGCTAACTATATGCAATATTATAAAAATCTATCTTCTGTAGAAGTAGGATTTGTTTTAAAATTTTAAGGGAGGAACATTATGAATTTACAAAAATTTAGTAAATATTTAGCGGTATTTGTAATATCGTTATTGGTTTTAGTAGGCTGCGGCGGAAGTAGCGGAGGGGATTTTAAAGGAGGTAATCAAACTGGTAATGGTAATAATACCACTAAAACATATACACTTGATAAAAATTCTAATCATGCAATAATGGGACCACTAAGAGGAGCGGTAGTAAATGTTTACAGATTAAGTGATTTGAATAAATCAATTGCAAAAACGGTTACCGGTAAGTTTGGGGATTTTAATATTACATTAGATAAAAGTATTCCTTCGGATGAGTTATTACTCGTAACGGTTAGCGGAGGTATGGATATTGATAGCAATGATGATGGTATTTTAGATTCTGTTCCTACCATAAACAAAGGTAAAATTCACGGTTTAGTAACAAAATATGATTTAGAAAATAGAAAATGTAATATTACATTGCTTAGTGAAATGGTTTATAAATTCCTTAAACCATACATAAACAATAAAGATTATACAGATAATGATATAAAAAATATGATTGCCGAAGTTGCCAAATTATTTGTAAAAAAAGATTATGATGTTAGCATAAATAAATTTAATCCTATAGAGAAAGAAAGAAATAAAAATCTTTATTTTAAATATGAAACCTTAATTACTGGCAAAGATTCTATTTCTCAACTATATCATAATGATGTAAATGAAAGTATAATAGATGATAAAATTAAAAAACTTTTTTCTTTTTTACCTATAACATTAGGAGATAGTAAATTATCAGAAGTAAAACAAAATATTAAAGTATATTTTTCTCCAGCCCATGTTAAATTTAATGTAAAAGGTATTAATTTAACTGCTTCGAAATATACTGATATTGTAAAAAAAGATAGCAACTTTACTATTTCAATTACTTCTATAGATTCGGGATATAAAATATTAAGATGGAGTGGATGTGATAATGTGTCCAGTGATTTAAAAACTTGTAAAGTTATTAAATTGCAATCAGATAGACATATTATCCCATTTGTTGTTCCAACAGAAATAAAAATTAAAAAAGGTATTACTATTAGAGATATAACTAATGGGTATGTTGATATTGATATTAATTCAAGTAGTAAAACTAAAACTTATATGGTTGTGTATTCTGATATAAATGATAAAAATACAACAAATATATTAAATGCAATGAAATCTGGGGACATTGTTGTTCATAGTAAAGCACCGGTTTTCTTTGGAAAATTAATAAGCAAGAAAAAAATTAATGATTTTAGATATAATTTAATTATTCAAAAAGTTCCTTTACAAGATATTATCACTCAAGGTTATATAACTTCTAAACCTTTAAAAATTGGAACATTTGGTGTTTCTCCATCTAGAGTGTTATCGAGAGCTATTATTTTGCCTAATGGTAAGAAGATTAATTTTGATCCTAATCAGGAATCTAAAATAATAATTAAATTTAACAAAGGAAAGCAAACAGTATATACTGTTCCTGTATCTCGCAAAATAGATATAACTAAAATTGATAATGGATATGAATACAATACTACTGCTTTTGGAGGTGTTGATATACAGGGAAAACTTACTATAACACCTAAAAATGAATTTGGTATATCTTGGTCTTTTTTCTCTGGTCTTGATCAAGTTTACTTAAAATCTAGTGTTGAACTTGCAAATAACCTTACTATCAGCAAAGAAGGAGATTGGAATTTAAATAAAGAAGCCAATGTTATAACATATACTTTTGTTCAGACAGTTGCAGTTGGTCCAATACCAGTTGTTATAAGTGAACCGATTAAAATTTATTTAGGGCTTAATGCACAGGCAAAAGTTTCTATTAACGTTAGATGCAATACTTCAGTTACTCCTGTGTTTAAAATGAGTTGGAGTAAAGACACAGGTCCTTCAGCTGGATTGTATTTAAACAAAGTATTTAATGAAAGCGGACAAATAGATGGAAGTTTTGATGCTTTTGCATATATCGGAGCATATCCAAGTATTCAAATATATGGAATCGGAGTAGGTGTAGATAATAAATTTGGACCTTATTTTAATATTGCTGGAACTGCATCTGGCAGTGCAGATGCAGTTAAGCATACAATTACTGCTGCTGCAGGATTATCGGGTGAATACGGATTAAAATATCATGGAGAGATAAATCTTAATTCAACATGGGATTTTATTGATAAAGCATTAAAATCAATTAATGATAAATTAGGAGAAAAAAGAGAAATTGATAAAAAATGGAAATTTGGTTCTTTTGAGGCTACGACAAAAACTAAAAAACCTGGTTACATAGAGGTGGAAGGTCCTAAAAATATTTCTATAAAAAAAGAAGAAGGTGAATCTTTAAATTTTTCTAAAACATATACACTTACAAATAAAGGTGATACTCCAGTATATTGGAAAGCTGAACTTCCTACAATATATGGTATTAATGATTATTTTAGCAATGGAACAGGTAGGATTTTAAGAGGTAAATTAAAAGCAGGAGAAAAAAAAGATATTACTATTAATGTTAATACTGAAAACTTGGAGTTGGGAATTTATAATATCAATTTAAAAATTAAACAATCACTAACTCCTTTTACTCCTTATATTTATAATACTGATTCATCTAAATTATATACGAGCTTTTTATGGTTAGATAATGTATATTTATCTAATATTCATATTGAAGCAGAACCTAAATCTTTAACATTTCCAAAAACATCTGTAGAACCTTCAATATCAGGTACAACCGTAAAAAGAATAAAATTCAGCTGGATACACAAAGATTCATATAATTCTTTGAACGGCTATCACATATATGTAGCAGATTATAATGAAAAAACAAAAACTTGTATTGGTTTTGCACCTTATTTGGAAATTAATAATCCAAAAACTTCTATTGCATATAGCAATGACTTGTTAAGCAGTAAAAAAATATTTAAGGAGGGTAAAAAATATTGCTTTACTTTGACGGGTTATAAAATATTTAAAACTAAATCAACGCGAGAATTAACTAAAGAATATACGCTTATAGAAAACCCCGTTATATTTACACCAATGCCAAAGTTAGTGCCAATTGTAGATAAAAATGGAACAGAAGTTAATGCTAGTAATGAAGTAGATATAATGTTTGTAGTAGATGTCAGCGGAAGTTATGGTGATGATATTGCAACTTTTAAAAAAGAAAGCCTGAACATTATAAAATCTATAAAAAGTCGTTTGCCAAAAGATACTGCATTAAAAACTGGTCTTAGCTCATTTTCTGATTATCCATCAATAAGTGGTGATAGTGAAGATTATGCTTATAAACTCGATGAAAATTTAACTTATGATAGTAATGGAAGTAAATTTAAAAATGCTATGAATAATTTAAAACTATTATATGGAGGTGATGAACCTGAATCTCAATTGGAAGCCTTATATCAAACTGCTAATTCTAGTAAAGTAGATTGGTCAAAAGGTGCGATAAAGCTTATAGTTCTTTTTACAGATGCAAGTTTTCATGATAAAGATACTCATTCGTCAGATAGCAGTTATCCAGGGCATGGTTCCAATGCTGTAAAAGCAGAATTGAAGTCAAATAATATTTCAGTTATAGGTATAGGTTCCGGTTATGTTTCGACAGATTTAAAAAATATATCTTCTTATACATATTTATTAGACAGTTCTTCAACTGGCGTAGTTGATAAAATAATTTCAATTATTGAAGCAATTCCTGGTTCTAGTATTAAAAACAGGTCTATTGAAAAAAGAAATTTAATAGATACTGTACCTTTATATGATTCAGATTATATTGGTCCTAAAAATTAATTATATAATAGCAAGATCTCAAGTATAACTTGAGGTTTTGTTAAATATTATAAAATTGTTGCAAATTATTCAGGGGATATTAGTGAATAAAATTATAATTTTTCTAACCTTTTTACTTTTTGCTAATGTAAGTGCAAGTGACAACTTTTATTATCAAGATGGTAAAAAAGTTAAATTAATTCCTTTACAATCTATTCAAAAATTTTCTAAAATTGATTCTAATAGAAAGATGCTTTTTTATAGAAGCAATAGAATAGTTGTCGGAGTAACTGATAAAATAATAGTAAAATTAAAACAAGATAATATAGAAAAATATATTTTAGACTTTAATTTAACAAAAGTTAAAAAGTTGGGTAAAAATTTATATTTAGTTAAAGTAAAAAATAGTGTAAAAACAATAGATATTGCAAATAAGCTTACCAAAACAAAAGGTATTAAATATGCCCATCCTGATTTTATAAAAAAAATGAGGAAACGGTAAAATATGTTAAGATTCATAATTTATATAGTTTCTATTTTTATGATAGCAGGGTGTGGAGGGGGAAGTAGTTCTAAACAAGAAAATACTAACAATTCCAATAATCTTACTATAAGAGTTGTAAAAGTAAAGAATATTTTAATAGATGCTCGAATACAAGGTATTGAATATAGTTGTGATTCTATTAAAGATATTACGAATAAAAATGGAGAATTCTTTTGTTCTGAAAATTCAAAAGTTACTTTTAAAATAGGCGGAGTTATTCTAGGAAGCACTTTTTTAGAAAATAACAAAACTACTTATATTACACCTGCGAAGCTTTATAAACTTAATAATGATAATATAAGTGATGTTAGAATTATGAATTTTATTAGTTTGGTTCAATCTTTAGATAGCGATAACAATGTTTCTAATGGAATTGATATTAATAAAAGCATTAGAGATACTTTAAAAAATGTTAATTTAAATTTATCAGATAAAAATATTACTCAAAACGATTTAAAAAAAGTAGTAAAAAAAGTTGGAAAAACTTTAATACCTCAATATAAAGCTTTAAATCATTATATTAATACTTTAAAAAACATTTTAAAAGTGCATTTTAAAGATGAACCGTATTATTATCAGCAAT
>JALULU010000436.1 GCA_027040585.1 Acidobacteriota bacterium
CTTTGATAGTAGGTATCGGTACTTATATCTGGAATGCTTTAAATGTAAAAAGAGTTGTATCTATCATCAAAAAAGTTGCTCCTAAGACTACTATCATACTTGGCGGTCCGGAAGTTAGCTATTTTCCATTGAGGGTTGATTTTAGTGAGGCTGATTATATCATAAAGGGTGAGGGCGAGATAACATTTTATGAAACTGCGAAAATGATACTTTCAAACAATCCTCCAAAAGATAAATTTATCCAAGGTGTTGCCCCTGAAGTTAAAGAGTTAGAGCTTCCTTACGATGAATATAGCGACAAAGATATAAAAAATAGATATATTTATGTCGAAAGCAGTAGAGGTTGTCCGTTTCATTGTGAGTTTTGTCTTAGTTCGCTTGATAAACAGGTTCGATACTTTGATTTTGAAAAGATTATTTATGAATTTGATAAACTTTGGAACAGGGGAGTTAGGAGCTTTAAATTTATAGATAGAACTTTCAATCTCAATATCAAATTTGCTTTGAGACTAATGGATTATTTTTTATCTAAAAATGAAGAGTACTCTTTGCATTTTGAAGTAGTGCCTGATAATTTTCCAAATAGACTAAAACAAAAACTAAAAGAGTTTCCGCCTTATTCTTTGCAGCTTGAAATCGGGCTTCAAAGTCTTAATGAAGAGATTTTGAGAAATATCAACAGAAAAATGGATATAAAAAAAGCTAAAGAGAATATATCTTTTTTGGAAAATGAAACAAATGCCCACCTTCATCTTGACCTTATCATAGGGCTTCCGGGAGAGAATCTGGAGAGTTTTAGAGCTAATTTAAATGAACTTACAAGTATCACAACAAGCGAAATACAACTAGGTATCTTAAAAAAACTCTCAGGCACTCCTATATCAAGATGGAATGAAAAGTTTGATATGAGATACTCCGATGAGCCTCCTTATGAGATACTTCAAAACTCTTTTATAGATTTTTTTACAATGCAGGAGATGAAGAGATTTGCAAGATTTTGGGATTTGATATACAATAGCGGAAATTTTTATAAAACAAAAGAGTATATTTGGAGTGACAGCAGCGTATATGACGGCTTTTTGGAGCTTATAAGATGGATATACTCCCAAACCAAATCAACTTACCAAATATCACTTATGAGACTTAGTGAGCTTTTATTTAGATATTTGAGTGAAGTTAAAGGATTGGATAAAAAAATGATAGCCCAAAATATACTT
>JALULU010000437.1 GCA_027040585.1 Acidobacteriota bacterium
ATAAGGATAGGGGGAAAGCCCCTCTGTCTCTTTCAAACCGAACATAACGTTAAAATTTTGAACAGCCTGTCCGCTTGCACCTTTTATCATATTATCAATAACGCTCACGATAATAATTCTGTTGTTTCTTTCATCGATTTCCAAGCCGATATCGCAAAAGTTAGTGCCCCTTACACTGTTTAAAGAAGGCATCTCTTCTTTTATTCTGATAAAAAAATCGTTTTTATAAAAGTCTTTATATATCGATAAAACCTTATTTTTTGACACGCTTTTCTTTAAATTCGCATAAACGGTTGAGAGTATTCCCCTTTGTACAGGCAGCAGATGCGGCGTAAACGTAATTTTAACATCTTTTTCATAAATATTCGATAATGTTTCTTCAATTTCAGGTATATGCCTGTGTTGAGCAACAGAATATGCCCTAAAGTTCTCATTGACCTCACAAAACTGCAAACCCTCTTTTGCCTTCCTGCCGGCTCCGCTAACACCTGATTTTGAATCTGCTATTATGTAATTTTCATCAATTACATCCGAAAGCGGGGCTAAGGGCAGAATAACGCTTGTTGCATAACATCCGGGGTTTGCAACCAGGCTTGCCGTTTTTATTTTAGCTCTATTCAGCTCTGTTAAACCGTAAACGGCTTTACCTAAAAGAGCTTTCGATAAGTGCTCCTTTTTATACCATAGTTTATACGTATCAACATTCGAAAGCCTGAAATCGGCACTCAAATCAATTATTTTAACATAATCGCAAATATCTTTTGCTATCTCCATGGAAACGGTGTGGGGTAAAGATAGAAACACAGCGTCCAAACCTTTTACCCTCTCAACATTTATAGATTCTATCCTGTTTGGCAAAACCGTATCTAATTGAGGGTAAATTTCTCCTACTCTTTTTCCGTTTTCGCTTCTTGATGCAATATACTCCAGACTTATGTCTCTATGTAATGAGAGTATTTTTAAAAGCTCCAACCCTGTGAAGCCAGTTACACCTATAATACCTATCTTAATCATTTAAAAAAAAGAAAACCGGCTTTAAAAGCCGGCTGATTTTTTTATCTCTTAGACCACTGGAAGGATTTTCTCGCCTTCTTCTTGCCGTACTTCTTTCTTTCCTTTGCACGAGAATCTCTACTTAACAAACCAAGAGGCTTAAAAACACCTCTCAAGTCGGAATCAAACTCAGAAAGGGCTTTTGATATACCGTGTCTTAGCG
>JALULU010000438.1 GCA_027040585.1 Acidobacteriota bacterium
TTGGTGGTGGCGACTCTAACCTTTACGGGTATGTTTTGCAGGATCCGGTGAATTTGGTGGATCCTTTTGGATTAATGTGGTTTGATAAGGATGGTCAAAAGGCATTAGAATATTGGGTCAATAAAGAGTTGGCAACTGGTAACAAATTATATCGAGTTCCAGAATTCTTTGCTGCTCTTTGGACACCGGATACGAGTACAGATACGGTATTGACAATATTTCCATACTCAAGAGTTTTAAAACCTTTTGCTCCCTCCTTAATGAAGAGTAAATGTTTAGGTATTGCGTCAAAATATTTAGGACATTCAGTTGCTACAGCCGATAGACTACCTGGCTTATGGAATAAGTCTGGGCGCATAGTAAAAATAGGATGGTCTGGTACAAGTAGAAATGGAGGAGGTGTAGCTATAAGATTGGGTATTGGAAGGAATGGAAATAAATCATTATTACATATAGATATTGGAGGTACTTTTGTTCCTAATGATATTGCAAATCCTTTCATTCAAAGCATACGATAAGAGGAACTATTGTGAAATATGAAGATAAAATATTATGCATAGAAAAGATTATTAGTGAAGTTTTACTTTCTTTAAATCAAAAATCATTATTTGAAAATTATAATTTTCAAATTGATGAAGGATTGCATTTTAAGAATTGGGTTAGAGTATATTTGGTTAAGCAGAATACTATTTCGCTTACTTTTGAAATATCATATGGAGGACTCCGTATAGATATTGATAAAGCAGAGGAAATATTTTCCTTTGATTTCGATGAAATATGTAATAATTCTAGTGAGTTAAAAAAAACTCTAAAGATGATATTTACTTCAACAATAATGGTACAATATTGTGGTAAAAATATTACCATACTCTATTTTATAAAAAATAACCATTGTTTAAAATATAACTATTACAATACTTTAATTCCATATTTTTGCTCACTACATAAATGTGTAGAAGAAGTTTTCTCCCCCATTTTTTCTTAAATAAATTAAATGATAAAGTAAAATAGGGGTCAGACGTTGAATATCCACTATTTTCTTGATTAAAAAAGATGTATTTTCAACGTCTGACCCCCATCATTACCATTAAGTTAAGAGTTTTAACTCCATAAAATGCATAAAGCTTAAAGCACAAAGCCAAAAGCTTGCCACCATATCATTCTCGTGGAAATGGGAATTCACAGTTTAAATTGCTGAAAAAGCACTTTTT
>JALULU010000439.1 GCA_027040585.1 Acidobacteriota bacterium
TGATAGTATAGAATGGGCTAATCAATTAGATTTAGACCCTGAACTTTTATATGAAAAATCACACAACAAAACATAGGAAGACAATAAGTTACCTAGCGGCAACTTATTGGCTATCCTAAGTCGTTGTTCGTCCCCGCTTCGCGGGAACGAACAACGCACCGCGCTGAGCACACTATCGTGTGACTCCTACTTTTTGTCGTTCTACGCTCCGCTACGAACAACAAAAAGCAGGAGTCACACCCTTAAGTTTATTTCCAGAAAACCCCTAACGGGCTTTCCTGAAACTAAACTGAAGGGGTGCTCAGCGCGGTGCGTTATATCCAAGAAGCCAAACATCTCTGGATTTTTGAATATGCCTATTTGTAAATATAAATGGGTAAATTTAAATTTTTCGGAGGTCTCAAATGAAGAGATTATTTTTAGGTGTTGTTGCTTTCTTGTTTATACTGAATTTTATTAGTTGCAGCAAGAGTGGAAGCGGAGGTGCTATGACTTTTTCAAGCGATAATGTCAAAGAATTAAGTCAAAAGATAGCTAATGCAGGTAAATCTATGGATCCCAATATGAAACAAATTGATGCTATAAAAACTCTTTACAAAGATACCATCAATGATATGGATTACTCATTAGATGCAACAATCTTAGCATATATTAAATATGCAGAGAATAAAAATAGAACTCAAAGATTAGGCATATTGATCAATATATTTGATCCTCTTGAACAATTTATTGTGAAAAATCCAAAACTTGCTGTTGATAAAGATTTAATAAAATAAGAGACAGTAGATAAATTATTAATTTATCACAAATATAGAGATTTGGATCAAAATTCTATTCAAGCAATTAAATATGTTGCTCAATGCCAAAAAGAAAATAATGGAAATTGTACAGTTAAAAATTATCTTAAAATACTGTTGGATACTAATTTTATTCAACAATTCGATAAAAAAAATCAGAAGTTTAATCAACTAACTGTCGATAATTTTTGGAGTCAAAAAAATGATACACTAAAATTTCAGTATGAAAGTGATTTATCTGCGATATCTATTGGCAAATATGTTGTTTACCAAGATGATAGTAAAATAGACAATATTATGTATATGCTTGATAATAAAAACAGAAAAATTAAATTAGCACCTCATGCACTCAAAGATTTAGAAAACTATAATCCTTGGTGGTTAAAATAATAATCTAAGAATTT
>JALULU010000440.1 GCA_027040585.1 Acidobacteriota bacterium
ATTATAAAAGGTTTCACATATGGGATGTGCTAAATTTATTGTAAAAGGCAGAGTTCAAAGAGTTTACTACCGAAAACATGTATCGCAAGCTTTAGCAAAAGCTGGCTATATTGGGTTTGTAAAGAATTTAAATGATGGGACAGTTGAAGTAACTCTAAAAACAGAGCCAAATCAAAATATATCAGAAGTTTTGCAAATATTAAACGAAGGTTCACCAAAAAGTGAAGTTACAGGCGTAGAGATGTCTATGTGTTCTGAAGAAGTTAAATTTTCAAATAGTTTCGAAGTGAGGTACTAAAATGGCAAGTGGCTGGGGATGTCAATTTATGACAATAAGCGAGCAAGGCGAAAGCGACTGGTGCAGAAAACTAAAACACAAATGCAACCCCGGATGCAAAGGCTGCATAATCTACGGCTCGCATTTTGCAGAAACAGAATTTTTATCTCTAAAAGAAGATGAACCCAAGAGAGTTAAAAAGCGAAGCGATAATCCTCTCGATGACAGGTAAGGATTTAGGGGTTAGGATATAGGATGTAGATCGGTTCACCGACCAATTTGCTTACCCACCAAATCATCCACCAATCAATTATAATGCAAATATGTGATTTAAAAAAGCCCAAATAGTTGGGCTTTACGGCAGGAAGTAAGCATTACTTTTCATACTTTTCAAAAACAAAATCGCTTAATCTTTCTTCTATCCTGTTGCTGCTGCAATGCAAACTTTCTTCTTTAAAATTTTTTTTTACATCTTTTAAATCCAATTTATCTTTCGAAGCAATTGCAATACTAAAAATCGTATCTTCTTTCATATAAGCTTTGGCAGTGGTATATAGCAGAAAAATATTGTGCATACAGTTTTTATTGTCAAAAAACATTGTCATACTTTTGTCTGTTTTAATATCTTCGGTAACAATTACAGACTGTTCTTTATTTTTAATTAGCACTCCTTTATCTGTAATTTTATCTTGATATTTAATTATCACCTTATTATCATTATAAATAATCAGCTTCAATTGCCAAAGCTGTTTTGTTCCTTGCAGATAAAGATACCAAGAGTTGTAAATTGCATCGGCATTCGGGCAGATTTTACCTCTTTTTAAAAACTCTTTATAAGGCATAGCGCTATGGCGCAGATAAAAGTAAAAACTTTCGGTATAATCTATTAATTCGCTGTCTGTAGAGTAT
>JALULU010000441.1 GCA_027040585.1 Acidobacteriota bacterium
TTATATTCCTTCTCCATTGCCTTTACAACTTTAATACCGGCATTTTCCATTAAAGTGGTTCCGGGAATGCCTATTTCATTAATTGTTTTTTGGTCAATTTCCTTCATCTCTTTAGAATTCAGGACTTTCATTTTGCACCTCTTTGAATTGATTTCTCGTCAAAGTTTGAAACGATTATACCTCTGACTTTTTTTATAAGTTCTTCCATTTCCTTTTTAGTGTAATTTTTGGTCTCTATGGGGTCTGAAATTATAACCTTAATTTTTCCACTTCTGATTTTTATGGACCCCTTTGGTAGTAAAAACCTACTCCCTATTATTGTTATTGGAAGTATTGGCTTTTTAGATAATATTGCAAGGTAAAAAACCCCGGGTTTAAAATCCTGTATTACACCATCTTTACTTCTTGAACCCTCTGGGAAAATGCAAAGGGAGATTCCTGAATTTACTTTTTTAGCACCGTTTTTTATACTTTTTACTGACTTTCTTGCCTCACCTCTATATATAGGTATGTTACCACTTCTTTTAAGATGCCATCCTAAAAATGGTATTTTAAAAAGTGAGTCCTTTGCCAGAAATCTAAATTGAAAGGGGGTATGGGCAAGTAGTGTCCATATATCAAAGTAGCTCTGGTGATTTGCCATTATAATATATGTCTCGTTGGGATTTACCTTTTCAAGCCCTTCAATCTCAATTTTAGCACCACTTAACTTTATAATAAATTTTGCCCATATCCTTGCACATTCATGCTGTAAAATTCCCTTTCCATCAAATAGAGAGAAGAAAACTGAAATAATTGCCATTATTCCGGTAAAAAGAATGATTATTGGGTCTATAAATATCCAGCGCATATTTAACTTTTTCATAAATTTAAATTAAAGTTTAGAACAAAGGTGTTTTACTATCAAGATTTTATTTGTATAAAAGGGTTATCATTATGGGAACCAGTATTGTTAAGACTGCTCCATGAAAAATGGATATTATAGTATATTCTTCACCTGCAAATTTGGTGATAATGGGTAATGTGGTATCCATAGAAGTAGCTCCACCTGATGAAATAGCAGATAGTTTTCCTGTAGTTTTTACTAAAAGAGGGGCTCCTATAAAGGTGAAAAGTTCTCTGAATATATTTGATAAGAGAGCTATTAAACTTATGGCATCATTTCTTAAATCTTTTATAATAATACTTGAAAGGCTGTAATAACCAAATCCCCAGCCAACGGCAAGTAAATCTTTAAGTGAAATTCTTATTAAAAATAGGTGAAGTATAAAAATTCCAAGAGTAGTACCTAATACTGTGGAAATGGGTACAAAAATTATTTTATACTTTACTTTTTTAACTATGGAGAAAATTCTTTTATTTGCTCCAGTAATTACTCCAACAAGGAAGAGCAAAATATATAATATGTATTTTGAAAAATCAGCTTTATAGAAAATTTGTGGGAGTAAATTAAAATATGAAAGAAAGGCCCCTGAAATAAAAAAAGTTAAAACTAAAATATTTTCTTTCATTTTTTTTCAAAAAAAGTTTTTTGTATAATATAGGCAAAAATAGCACTTCCCATGATTCCAAACATTGCTATGATTAAAGACTCTAAACCTACTTTGAAAAAGATTTTTATTAGAATTTTATTTTTTCCTATAGATATTCCAAGGGAGAAAAGAAGCAAATAAATTACAAAAAGTAATAATTTATTTGTTAAGTTGACAATTCTTTTATTCTTTTCTATCAAAAGACCAAATAGTGTACCCAATAGTAATAAAAATAGTGTTGCTATCATAAGGTGAATTATTCTATTTGTTATAAAAAAAATCAAGAATGAAAATAAAAGGTATTTAAATATGAAATTAAGAGTATAATAAAAAGTTAAAAAAGGGACACCTTTAAAAATAAATAATACTGGAGTTTAAATGAAGATTTTTTTGTATAACCCCGATGACGGGCTTTCCTATAATTTTATCCCACATTTATGGATGTTTTTACTAAAGGAATTGGCTTCTGATGATAATGATGTTATAGTTGCTGATAGAAAAATTCAAAAAATGGGTGAAAAGGAAATTGCTGAATTTGTTTTAGATAACAACTTTGATCTTGTGGGTATTGGAGCAATGACAAGGATGATTTCTAAAGCTTATAAGGTCGCTGACGAAGTGAGGAAGAGAGGGATAAAAGTTGTTATGGGTGGACCTCACGTATCAGTGTTGCCACAGGAAGGACTAAAACATGCTGATGCAATTGCCGTTGGCGAATCTGATGAATTCTGGAATGACATTATTAGGGATGCTGAAAAGAATAATTTAAAAAAGATTTACAGAAACCCTGTTGATGAAAATGGTGTGGAGCGAAAGCCCTCTCTTGAAAATTATCCTGTTATAAGATGGGATGAGATAAGTATGGATGGCTTTGATAGTATTCCAGGAGTTGTTAAACCTGTTTTAAAACATTTTGCCAAAGGGTGGGAGAAGTTTTTTGTGATACCCATCGAGACTCAACGAGGATGTCCCTATGGCTGTGAATTTTGTACTGTAACTCGCTTTTTTGGAAGTAAAATAAGGTACAGACCACAAGAAAATATTTTAGAGGAATTGGAACACATTAAAAATATAGAACGAGAAGGTAGAGGACATGTGGGTGTTGTTTTTGTGGATGATAATTTTGCAATAAACAGAAAAAGAACGAAAGATCTATTAAGAGAGATGATAAAAAGAGATATAAAGCTAAACTATTTTGCCCAGATAAGTATTAATTTGTTAAAAGACGATGAGTTGGTGGATTTACTTTCCAAGTCTGGATGTAAAATGATTTTTGTGGGACTCGAGTCTATTGATGAGGAGAGCTTAAAATCTGTACACAAAAATCAGAATAATCCTCTGGATTATAAGAAAATAATTGAAAAATTAGTTGATAAAAATATGTTTATTGTAGCCTCTTTTATATTTGGTTTTGACAACGATTCTCTGGGTATTGCCGATAGGACTTTTAAACATATAAAATCCTGGCCCCCAGTTTTGCCAGTTTTTGGACAACTAACACCTTATCCCGGTACACCTCTTTATGATAAATTATTGGAAGAAGAGAGGATTGATAGGCCTGAACATTGGCTTGAGGTAAAGCCATTTGTTATGGCACATAAACCATTAAAGGCAACTCCTGAAGATGTTCATAGGGAATTAAAAAGGGCATGGATGTTGTGTTATAGTCCAGAAACCAATAAAAAAAGTGTAGAAAAAATAAAGGATAAAAGTGCTGGACTTCAAATATTTCATTTAATAACTCGTTTAATGTTTAGAGGAATATATTATCCCCAGAGAAGTAATTTAAAATGGATAAAAGTGTTGTACAACAATAAGTCTTCTATTAAATTTTTGTGGAGAAATTTGAGAAAAAGAAGAAAACACCCCTGCGAAAAATTCAATTTAAATTCATAAAATTTAATATAATTAAAATTTATTTTTATAGATTATTGACATTTTCTTTTAATAGTTGTATTGTTTAACATTTCTTATATTAGTGAGGTGTTGCAGTATGAAGATACATGAATATCAAGCAAAAGAAATCTTAAAAAGTTATGGTGTTACTGTACCCAGGGGAAAAATGGCAACAGATCCCTATATGGCTTTTGACATTGCAAAAGAATTGGGGGGCACTGTTGTTGTAAAAGCCCAGGTACATGCTGGAGGAAGAGGAAAAGCAGGTGGAGTAAAGCTCGCAAAGGATCCTTATGAGGCAGAAGAAGTTGCAAAAAAAATGATTGGTATGAAACTTGTTACCAAGCAGACAGGTGCTGAAGGTAAGATTGTAAGAAAAGTTCTTGTTGAAGAAGGCTTGAATATTAAGAAAGAATATTACCTTGGAATAGTTATCGACAGAAGCAAACAGATGCCCGTCTTTATGGCAAGTAGTGAAGGTGGAATGGAAATAGAAGAAGTTGCTGCTAACAATCCGGAAGCAATAAAAAAAGAATATATTGATCCCGCTGTTGGATTTCAGCCCTTTCAGGCGAGAAAACTTGCCTTTCAAATTGGAATACCGCAGAAATTAGTTGGAAAAGCTGCAAAGTTCTTTTTGTTGCTTTATAAAGCTTTTGAGGAATCAGATGCTTCACTTGCAGAGATCAATCCTTTTATTGAGACTGAGGAAGGTGATTTTTATGCCCTTGATGCTAAAATGAATTTTGATGACAATGCACTTTTTAGGCATCCTGAAATTCTTAAAATGAGAGATTATGAAGAAGCTGAGCCTCTTGAAATTGAAGCATCCAGATTTAATTTAAATTATATAAAATTAGATGGAAACATTGGATGTATGGTAAATGGGGCAGGGCTTGCGATGGCCACAATGGATATTATCAAATATAGTGGTGGAAATCCGGCAAATTTTTTGGATGTTGGTGGTGGCGCCAATGAGGAATCTGTTACCAATGCTTTCAGGATTATTCTTTCAGACAAAAGTGTTAAGGCAGTCTTGATAAATATATTTGGCGGAATAGTTAGATGTGATGTTATTGCCAATGGTGTGATAAAGGCTGCTAAAAAGGTCGGCGTAGAAGTTCCAATCGTTGTGAGGCTTGAGGGAACAAATGTTGAAGAAGGAAAGAAATTGCTTGCTGAATCTGGTTTAAATTTTACACTTGCCGATGGCATGAAAGATGCCGCAGAAAAAGTTGTGGCATTGGCTAAATAAAATTATAAAAGGCAGGAGATAAAAAATGGCTATTTTAGTAAATAAAGACACAAAAGTGGTAGTTCAGGGGTTGACAGGTAGGGAAGGGACGTTTCATGCTCTTCAGTGTAAAGAGTATGGTACACAGGTAGTTGCAGGAGTGACTCCTGGCAAAGGTGGAATTGTACACGAAGGAATACCTGTTTATAACACTGTGAAAGAAGCAGTGGAAAAAGAAGGTGCTAATGCTTCTTTGATTTTTGTACCTCCAAGATTTGCTGCTGATGCCATAATGGAAGCTGTTGATGCTGAAGTTGATCTTGTGGTTTGTATAACAGAGGGAATTCCAGTTAGAGATATGATAAAAGTCAGAAAATATATGTCAGGTAAGAAAACAAGGCTTATTGGTCCAAATTGTCCCGGAATAATTTCTCCAGGCAAATGTAAAATGGGTATAATGCCTGCAAGGATACATAAAGAAGGAAATGTTGGCGTTATTAGTAGAAGTGGGACACTTACCTATGAAGCAGTTGGGCAGCTTACTGTAAGGAATATTGGACAAAGCACCTGTATAGGTATAGGTGGCGATCCAATTATTGGTACAGTATTTATAGACGCACTTAAGATGTTTAAAGAGGATGATGAGACTGAAGCAGTAGTTATGATAGGAGAAATTGGAGGCTCAGCTGAAGAAGAGGCTGCAAAATGGATATCAGAAAATTTTAAGAAGCCAGTGGTGAGTTTTATAGCAGGTCAGACAGCGCCTCCAGGGAGAAGAATGGGACATGCCGGGGCTATAATTTCTGGTGGAAAAGGAACTGCTGCTGAAAAAATGAAAACTTTGAGGGAATATGGGGTTACAGTTGTGGAAAGCCCTGCTGAAATTGGCGAAGCAGTTGAAAGTATTTTAAAATAAAAAAAAATAAAATTTGGGAAGAATAAAATGGGTGAAGTTAAAGAAAAAAAACATGAAATTGTAATCATAAAAAAAAATTGTAAGGGTTGTGAAATTTGTGTTGAATTTTGTCCGACAAAGACGCTTGGAATGCATATGGGTAAATGTGTTGTGGTGGATTTAGATAAATGTATTGGTTGTAAGATGTGTGAGATCAGATGTCCAGATTTTGCAATTTTTGTTGACAACCCTTATGCTGAAAATTTTAAAAAAAATAAATAAAAGAGTGAAGACATATGAAAGTAAAAGAATCAAAATTTATTTCGGGTAATGAAGCAATTGCTTATGGGGCAATAGCAGCTGGCTGTAGATTTTTTGCGGGATATCCCATATCTCCATCTTCAGAAATAGCTGAGAATATGTCCTTTTTACTGCCAAAATATGGTGGGAAATTTATTCAGATGGAAGACGAGATTGCCTCAATTGGTGCAGCAATAGGTGCTTCAATTGCAGGTAGAAAGTCTATGACTGCTACAAGTGGACCTGGTTTTTCACTAAAACAGGAAAATCTTGGACTTGCATGTATGGCAGAAATTCCACTCGTAGTTGTAAACGTAATGAGAGGCGGTCCTTCTACGGGGGCTCCAACATCTCCAGCGCAGGCTGATATTCTTCAATCAAGGTGGGGTACACATGGAGACCATCCTATAATTGTAATTGCCCCTACCATGGTTCAAGAAATTTTCTTTGAGATTGTAAGGGCATTTAATCTTGCTGAAAGATTTAGAAATCCAGTTGTGTTTTTAATTGATGAAATAAATGGGCATATGAGGGCTAAGGTTGATATTTATGATGAATCGGAACTTGAACTCTGGAATAGGCCTAAGCCAGAAAACCCTAAAGGGTGGAAAACTCCTTATAAGAGAAATGAGGAGCTTGTTCCACTTATGCCAGATTTTGGAGAAGGAGCAAGATTTAATATTACTGGTCTTGATCACAGTGAGACAGGTTTTCCAACTGGAGATCCAAAAGTAAGACAACAATTACATTATTTTCTAAGGGATAAAATTGAAAAGAATAAAGATAAAATTTTAAAGAATGAATATATGGAAGTTGAAGATGCTGAAATTATTGTTGTTGCTTATGGTTCAACTGCTCGTTCTGCTATGAGGGCTGTTGAAGTTTTGGGGGAAAAAGGTGTAAAGGTTGGTCTTTTTAGACCAATTACCATATTTCCTGTGCCTGAAGAGGATATGTATAGGGTTTGCAAGAATGCTAAGAAAATAGTTGTTCCTGAAATGAACCTTGGGCAATATATCCTTGAAGTGGAAAGGGTAATGAAGAAACAAATGCCTATTGTTGGTGTAAACAGGACTGATGGAGAGCCCATAACACCGGAACAAATAATGGAAGCAATAAAAGATTAAATTAGGAGAATAAAATGGCCCGTAAAGAAACAGACTATTCAAAATATTTAAGGCTTGAGTATATTCCTCACATCTGGTGTCCTGGATGTGGACATGGAAGTATAATGAAATCTATAATAAGGGCAGTTGATGCTTTAGGTTTGGATAAAGATAAGACAGCCCTTGTATCAGGAATAGGGTGTTCTTCCAGAATCGTGGGTTATATGGATTTTAATACACTCCATACCACTCATGGAAGGGCTCTTGCTTTTGCCACTGGAATAAAAATGGCACGTCCTGAATTAAATGTAATAGTTGCAAGTGGAGATGGCGATGCAACTGCAATTGGTGGAAACCATTTTATACATGCCTGTAGAAGAAATATAGATATAACACTTGTTGTGTTTAACAATTTTATCTATGGGATGACTGGAGGACAATATTCTCCAACCACTCCTATAGGGTCTTATGCTTCAACATCTCCATATGGGAATATAGATCCTTCTTTTAACATCTGTAGATTGGCTGAAGCTGCTGGGGCTACATATGTGGCAAGGGCAAATGTATATTCCATTGCACAGGCTGATAATTTTATTAAAAAAGGAATTCAGAATAAGGGATTTTCAGTTATAGAAGTTATTACTCATTGTCCAACATATTATGGGAGAAAAAATAAACTGAAAACTCCAGCTGACAACTTAAGATGGCAAAAAGATGTATCTGTATCTATACAAAAAGCTAAAAAAATGTCTGAAGATGAGCTAAAGGGTAAAATAATAACAGGTGAGTTTGTAAATAAAACTGAAAAAGAATATACCCAAAAGTATGAAGAGTTTGTTATAGGTAAAGCTCAAGGGAAAATTTAAATTTTGGAGGATGGAAGTGATTGAAAGATATGAGATAAGATTTGCAGGTAGTGGTGGGCAGGGAATAATTACTGCTGGCATCATCTTAGGTGAGGCTGCTGCAATTTATGATGGTAAATTTGCAGTTCAAACTCAGTCATATGGACCTGAAGCAAGAGGTGGAGCAAGTAAATCTGAAGTTATAATTGCCGATGTTCCAATAAGCTATCCAAAGGCAACACATCCTGATTTACTTGTGGCCTTAAATCAGGAATCATTTGATAAATATTCTAAGGATGTAAAAGAAGGTGGAACTGTTGTGGTTGATTCTGATTATGTTAAAGTGCCAGAAGAATTTGAGAAAAAGTTTAAAATATATCACCTTCCAATAATTGAGACTGCAAGAAATGAAGTTGGAAAAACTTTTGTAGTTAATATTATCTTTTTAGGAGCAGTTCAGGAGATAACAAAAATAGTTTCCCATGATGGTTTAAAAAATGCTATTTTAAATAGGGTACCTAAAGGAACTGAAGATCTTAATATGAAAGCATTTGAATTTGGAATTAAACTTGCAAAAGAGGTTATGTAGGAGAAACTTTTATGGAAAAGACACTTGCTATAATAAAACCGGATTGTGTAAGGAATGGAAATATTGGAAAAGTCATTTCCAAAATAGAGGAAAATGGATTGAAAATTGTGGCAATGAAAATGGTGAAACTTTCCCAGAAAGATGCAGAAGGTTTCTACTATGTTCACAGGGGTAAACCATTTTTTAATTCACTTGTTTCATTTATGACTGAAGATCCAGTTGTTCTAATGGTGTTAAGTGGAGATAATGCAATTTCTAAGTGGAGAGAAATAATGGGTTCTACAAACCCTGAAGAAGCAAAAGATGGTTCCATAAGAAAATCTATGGGTACCAATATTGAGAGAAATTGTGTTCATGGTTCAGATAGCCCTGAAAGTGCTGATTTTGAAATTAAGTATTTTTTTAACAGTTTTGAGATTTTATTTTAAACATATGTAATATGGGAATATCTGATTTTTTTTCAAATTTTAAAGAGAAGCAGAAAAGCAGGAGAATTAGTAGGTTAACCTCAAAGCTATGTGAGAAATACAATCAGGATTATGAAAGATATGGAGCTGCTGATGAGTTATTTGAGATTGGTACTCCAGAAGCCATTTATGGTCTTTTAAAAAGATTTTCATCCCATGTTCCAAATGTGGAACAGGATGACAAAGAGAAAAGATATGTACTTGGACTTTTGTTAAAAAAAGGGGAGGCAGTTGTACCTCCCCTTATTGAGTTTATAAAAAATGAAGAGGAGATTGTCTATCCACTTGAGGCGTTAAATAAAATTTTGGGCAAAGAAAAGACGCTTGAGATTTTAAAAGATCTGGTTACAAGTTTTTCCCCTGAATATGACAGAGATCCATCTAAAAAAATAGAGGTAATTAAGGGATTAAGCAATTATGAACTTCCAGAAATTGCTGATTATATATTGCCATTCTTAAACGATCCCAATGACGATGTAGTACTTGCCTCAATAGTCGCTTTCAGAAAAATTTATGATAATTTGGATGAAGAAAGGAAAGAGTCAATAAGGGTTAAGTTGATTGAGATATTTCTTTCTGATGAAGAAAAGCCAAGAGTTGAAAGAAGTATAATAGATATGTTTATGGAACTTAAGATAAAAGTTACAGGTTATAAAAAAAGTGTGGCTGAGAAACTTAATAAGCCATATTATTTAGATAAAAAGGGACATATAAAAAAACTGGGGATGTGATTTAACATAATCTGCTTTTAATAATTTCTTTAAATTTTCTAAAATTTTCATTTTTAAACTTAATTTTGAACTTTTTTCCAATTAGCTTTTTTATTGGAACGATTTCTCTTACAGAATTTATTAAATAGAGCCCTTTTATATTTTCTAAATTGTGCATATTTAATTTTTTTTCACTTGCAATTTTGTATTTTAAAAGAAATTTTCTCATAATTCCATCTATACAACCTACTGAAAGTGGTGGTGTATACAAATTGCCACATTCTTCAAACAAAATATTTCCATATGAAAACTCAATTATTTCATCTTTATTATTTTTTAAAAGTGATGTGTCACAATCATTTTCCTCAGCAACTATTTGAGAGTGATGATAGAGAATAAAATTCCCTGTTTTTAAGGTTTGAAAACTTTTAAAATCTGACCTGATTTCATATAAAAATGCTGATTTTGAAAGGGAGAGTGAATCATAATCTTTCACATGTGTAAATTTAATATAAATTAGGGTTCCTCTTTTTTCTTTAAACAGCGTTAATCTGAGTATGCCTGAGGAAATTTTATCAATTATTAAATTTAAAATTTCTGTAATTTTCTCTATTTCTACATCAAATTTAAAAAAAATTATTCCTTTATTAAGTCTCTGTAGGTGCTCATCAAGGAACAATATTTTTTTATTTTTAACACCTATTGTTTCAAAAATATTGTACCCATATAAAACAGAAGGTGAATCAATATCTAAATAAGGATTTTTTATTTTTATTTCCTCAATCTTACCTTTTTGACTCAAATAGAATTTCTTTATATCCATAATATTCCTTAAATGGCTCAAAAAAACTTTTTGTTTTTAAAATAATTTCCTCATATTCTTTTTGTGGATCTGATTTATATACTATTCCTGCTCCACTATAGTAGTCAATTTTTTCATTGTGAAAAATTCCTGTTCTAATACATATATTAAAAATAAAATCTCTGTTGGGAAAAATTACTCCTGCAATACCGGTGTAGATTTCCCTTGAATGCTTTTCATATTTTTCTATCAATTCTATACTTTTAGGTTTTGGTGAGCCTGTTATTGATCCCCCGGGAAATGTTGCGTATATTATATCCTTAAAAGTAATATTATCTTTCAATATTCCAGAGATACGGGAGTATGTATGATAGATAGTTTTAAAAGCTTCAACTTTTCTATGTATGTCAACTTTAACACTTCCAGGTATACAAATTTTTGAAAGATCATTTCTTTCAAGGTCAACAACCATTGAAAGCTCAGAGATTTCCTTTTCACTTCTCAGAAGATTTTCCATATTTTGTAAATCTTCATTTAAATTTTTATCTCTATTGGCACTTCCTTTTATTGGACAGGTTGTTATTTTATCTCCTTTCTTTTTTATAAAGCATTCTGGCGAATGGGATAAAAGAAAAAATTTTTCAGGATTTTCAAATTCAAAATATATTGAATAGGGGAAAGGGTGTTTTTTATAGAGAAAATTGAAAAAGCTTTTCAGGTCGTAAACAGCAAAATTATTTACAGTAAATTTTTCGGAGAAATTGATTACATATATATCACCATTTTCTATGTGTTTTTTTAATTTTTTAATATTTTCAATAAAATTTTCTCTCTTTGAATTAGGTGTAATTGTTAGATATTCTTTTTTTTCTTTCTTAATTTTATTAAATTTATTTTCTTTTAAAAGGTCTGCTTTTTTAAATTCAAGAAATGAAAACAGGGGAAAATTTAACTTTTTATTGATATTTTTATTTATTGGCTCAGTCAATTGGTAAAAATTAAAGGAAATATATCCGCAAAAATAAGATTCTTTATTATTTTCTATAAAGTAGAAGGGATTATCAGTCTCAATTTGTGCATACGATTTATTTTTATAATTATATTTGGTTAAAATTCCAGAACTCTGAAAAAAATAAAGATTAATTGGGTCTTTAAAGATTAAATTTTGGTCCCACCCCTCTCCAATTAAAATAACTTTTGATTTTTCCATTTTATAACGTACTCAATAAAGTTTTTATAAATAATTTTCCCATTTTCAGTTAAAAAACTTTCTGGATGAAACTGAATACCAAAAATTGGAAATTTTTTATGTGCTATTCCCATAATCACTTTTCTGTTATCCCACGCTAAAATTTTATAATTTTCAGGTACCTCGTAAAAACCAAGTGAATGGTAAAGTGCACCTTTAAATGGTGATTTCAATTCATTAAATAAAAAATTATTTGAGTGGAAAATATCAACTTTCTCGCCATGTTTTGGTGGGGTGATTTTTTTTATCATTTGACCTTCACTATATAAAATTATTTGCATCCCCAAACAGATGCCAAGGATTGGAATTTTACCCTTTGCTCTTTTATATACATTCAGGCTTATATGTGAATTCTCTGGCGTACCGGGACCAGGGGAAATGAGAAGTGCATCATATTTGTTTAGATATTCTGGTTCTTTTCTTTTAACTTCAATTTCAACGTTAAATTCTTCAAAAATCGAGGATATGAGATATGTGAAAGAATCAAAATTATCTATAAGTAAAATGTTCAAATCTCTAAAAAACAAAGAAAATAACTAATTATTATATGGAATATTTGAAATATTTCCAGTTATATAATTTAAATAAATTGCAAGATCTACTGCATTTAAATTTCCATCTAAATTTAAATCTCCACAATCTGGATAATCACAACCTGCTTCTCCTTTAGATAGATTTCCGGTGAGGTAGTTTGCAAGTAGAAGTGCATCCGTTATGTCTATATTACCGTCATCATTTATATCTCCTTGCTTTACATTAGGTTCGGGGTCTTCACAGTCAATAATACCATCTCCATCAGAGTCTGTATTATCCATCTGAAAGTCTACGTTTAAAGTATAATCACCCTTTTTTTCATTTCCACTTGAGTCAACATATGTGTCTGCCACTATATAGTATGTTCCAGAAGATATATGGTATGAGAATGAAGAGTCATCTCTTATTAAACAGTCATTTTCGGATTTTCCATCTAAAAGGTGGATGTCAATATCTGTGGTTGAATCGTCATCTACAGATACATATATTGTTCCAGAACAATTTAGTGTAAATTTGTAAATCACCTCAGGACCGCTTTCGTTTGTTGAAGGTGAGCAAGAGTAATAATCCATGGAGTCACTATTTGCCCTGTAAGTTGAGTAGGTGTGTGAAAAGGGAAAGGACTTTATCAGAAATGGATTTTGAAATGTTCCAACGTTGTTTGATGAGACATCAATTGATATGTCATAACTACCTTTAAGGGCTGTCCCTGAAGAATTTACCCAGGTGTCTGCTACAATGTAATAAGTTCCGGGTTCAGCATTTTCATAGGTTGCGGTTGTATCACCTCTTGCAACACAAGAGTCAGAAGAGAGGGATGTGAGAATATGTGGGTCTATGTCTACTCCTGAACCATCTTCAACTGTTGCCTCTATTGTTCCGTAAAAATTTAAATTGAGTTTATAGTAAACTTCTGGACCTGATTCATTTGTTGAAGGAGCACAGGAGTAGTGATCAAAGTTATATTCAGTTGAATTTTCTGTTGAGTTACTGTCCTGATAGGGTAAAGTATTTACCATAATAGGATTTGAGGATGTTCCATCACCATTTTTATGATAACCTACCATATTATTATATCTCATTGGAGTGTATCCATCTGGATCTGAGGAATAGTAAGTGTATTCAACACACCATGTGCCACCATGTGATTCCACACAGTTTACACTTCCATCTGGATTTCTCCTTACAAACATCCTCACGTGACTTCCGGGATCGTTATAAACATCTCCTGGAAGCATATCGGATGTTGAAATTTCCTGTGATATTGAAGGTATTGAAGATGTACCATATTTTTGAGATGTATTCCAGCACCTTGATACAAAACCTGAACAATCAACCCCAACGGCACAGTCACTTCCACCGCCAGTACAGTTATCATCACCAGCATATTTACAGTTGTCAATTCCCTGTAAAAATCCCTCAATACTGCTAAATCCTCCCCATTTATAGGGAACTTTATCCTGACTTCCCTCTGTTACCCAAGAAGGCGTGGTCACTGTTTTTCCACCACAATCTATTCCACCCGTTATATTGCAAGAATTTGCAACCCAATTTAAATGGGCATAATTGTATGCAGTTGAGAGGGATTCATCTCTGTAAACAGGTGGATTGTCCTTGATTGTAGAAGCTTTAGAAACATATCTATTAATAAAATCTCTAAAGTGATAACTTTTGTTGAAATATTTTTTTAAATCCAATTCTTTTAAATTTCTATTGTATTTCAATTTGTAAATTGAAAAATTTTCTTTGCTTGCAATTGTAAACAGTATTTCACTGTTGTTTAATATTAAAGTATTGTTCTTCACTAAAGCCCATATTATATATGGATATCTTAACTTGAATAAAATTCTTCCATTAGATGAAACTTTAAACAAATATGTATCTGATCTTATTGGGTTTTCCCTAACTAAGTTTGTGACTTTAAGGTAAATATTTCCATCTTCATCTGTACCCATAAATGTTGCACTATTTACATTATTTAAGTTGGTGTTAAAAAAGATTTTCTTTGAAATTCCATTTATATCTGAAATTGAAATCTCAACTCTATTTTTATGTAAAAGTTTTACAAAATAGAATTTTCCATTGTTAAAAATTCCACCCTTAACTTTTAGTAAATTTCCATTTAAATCGTACAAAAAACTTTTTTCTGAGGAGGTTATTAACCAGATTTGATTTTCATATGGTGAAATTCTTATGTAAATATCATTATAAAGATTTTGAAGTGAAATTTTTTTCTCATTAAAGTTATCTAAAATATAAAGGTTACTATTTTTTAAAAGGATAATATTTCCATTGTCCAAAATGGAAAAGTCATTAAAAAATTTGAGATTGTTAGGGATAGGGATCTCTTTGTTTCTATCTGATATTTGAATAATTTTTCCATTTACCCTATCACCTAAATAAAGACTGCCTCCAAATTTTTTTATCTCTGAGGGTCCAATATAGTCTGATAGACCTTTATATATACCTACATTGGATTTTTTGTTTCCCCATTTAAAACTTTTTATTTCATAAATATTTTGGGAAAACAACTGGGTTATAAAAATAAACAAAAAAGTTAAAAACAATCCTTTTCTCATATTACCTTACTCTTATTTAATAAATGGTTTTATAAGATCCATTGGCACTGGAAAAATTATAGTTGTGTTCTTTTCTGAGCCTATTTCAAGGAGAGTCTGTAAATATCTCAACTGTAGTGCCATATCATTTTGAGAAAGCACATCTGCGGCCTCAGATAACTTTTTAGATGCCTGAAGTTCACCATCTGCATGGATTATCTTTGCCCTCTTTTCTCTTTCAGCTTCTGCCTGGCGTGCCATAGCCCTTTGCATTTCCTGCGGCAGGTCAACTGATTTTACCTCAACCTTTGAAACCTTGACTCCCCATGGATCAGTGTCTTTGTCTAATATAGTTTGTAATCTTTGATTTAGTATTTCCCTTTTAGTTAAAAGGTCATCAAGTTCATATTCACCAAGAACTGAACGAAGATGTGTCTGGGCAAGTTGTTGTGTTGCATAGTAATAATTTGCCACTGCCACAACAGCTTTTGTCGGGTCTAAAACCCTATAGTAAACAACAGCGTTTACTTTAACTGAAACGTTATCTTTTGTAATTACATCTTGGGGTGGAACATCAAGTGTGACAACCCTTAGATCTACTCTTACAACCTTATCTATAAAGGGAATAACAATTATTAAACCAGGTCCTTTAGGCTCAGGAAGTACTTTACCAAGTCTAAAAATAATTGCCCTTTCATATTCTCTAATTACTTTGATACAGTTAAAAAGTAAAATAAGAAAGAAAAAAATCACAATAGATGTAAAGCTGAGAAATTCTCCCATTTTTATTCCTCCAATTTTTTTATTTTTAATAAAAATCCGTCAATTTCTATAACTTTTATTTTTTCACCCTTTTTTATTGGGTTTTCGTCGATTGAGATTGCATCCCAATATTCACCGTGGAGAAAAACCTTTCCCTTCGGATTTATATCTTCTACCGCTTCTCCAATATCATTAATTATTGCCTCTTTACCCGTTACAGGTTTTTTCTTCATAATCCTTATAACAAGTCTGGTTATAAGTAACATAATAATTGCTACTGGTATAACAACTCCAAGTATTACAGAAGTACTTATTCCAAGAGACGAATTGGGAGACTTAACGAGAATAAAAAAACCGATAGTCATTGAAATTATTCCTCCAATTCCAAGCGCTCCAAAGCCCTGAATTTTTATTTCACCAATGAAAAAACCTATTGCAAGAATTATAAGTATAACTCCTACTAAATTTACAGGAAGGAAAGAAAAGCCAAGAAGAGCAAGAATTAAACAAATTGCCCCCACCACTCCAGGTAATATAAATCCAGGGTGATTGAATTCAAAAAAGAGACCCAATATACCTATTAATCCTAAAATTGCAGCAAGATTTGGGTTGGATATTGTGTTTAAAAATTTTTCCCTCAAATCCATTTCCACAGGAACAATAACTTCATTTTTAGTTTTGAGTTCTATCTCTTTTTTACCTATTTTTACTTTTCTACCATTTAATTTTTTAAGTAATTCACCTTCTGAGTTACAAATTAAATCAATAACATTTTTTTTAAGAGCCTCTTTATCAGTATAAGAGGAGTTTTTATCAATTGTATCCAGTGCTGCATTTACATTTCTTCCTCTGAGTGTTACCACTGTTTTCATAAATGCCTTAATGTCCTTTTCAACTTTATCCATCAATATGCTTTTTTTTCCACTTTCATTTAAAGGTATCCCACCAATTGCCAGTAGAGGATGAGCGGCGCCGGTATTTGTGCCACTACACATTACGGCAATATTTGCCGACTGTAGTATAAAAAATCCTGCACTTGCAGCAGTTGCACCTGAAGGATATACGTAAACTATAACAGGAATTTTTGAATTTAATATTTTTCTTATAATTTTTTTCATTGCAAAGCCGTAGCCACCGGGGGTATTCATTTCTATTAGGATTGCGTTGACATTTTTCCTATTTCCCATATCAATAACATTGCCTATATATTCTGCTGTAATAGCTCCTATGGGACCATCTATTTTAGCTTTGAGAATAGTTGGAAAAGCAAAAGAAGTGAAAAGGAAAGTTAATGTAATTATTAATATAATCCATTTCTTCATTTTAGAGTAACCTTGTCTTTTTTAAAATTATTTCCTTAAGAAATTCCCTTAGTTCTTCATCGTTTTTATTCATTGCTATTATTTTGTTTACAATTTCTAAAGCTTCGTCATATTTTTCTTTTTTTGCAAGTTCTTTAGCCTTACTAAATTCTTCTTTTATATATATTTCCTGATGTTTAGAATCTTCAATTAAAGCTTTTAATTCCCTTATTTCTTTTGCATCCGGAAAAAGATGAAGATTTTTGTTTAGTATAACCTCAGCATCAAAAATTCTACCTTCATCAAGTAAATTTGAAATTATTTCTTTTTGCTGTTTAAAATATTGATTCGTCAAAATTTTTACAAGGGAAGCAAGAGATGTTTCCTCTACGAATTTTTCTTTTAATTCCTTAGCTTTAACCAGTGCTTCAAGGTAGTTACCTTCCTGCTCAAGTTTATTTATATCATCAAGGGTTCTAAGAAATAAATCTTTTTCAAATTTTTCCTTTTCTGTCTTAATTTTTAAGTAATTTGTGTATATATAAGTATGATTTGGGTTTGCATCCATTATTTCTTTGATAATCTGGAGAGCTTCTTGATACTCACCTTTGTTGGCAAGTTTTATGGCATTTTCTATTTTACTTTCATTGAGGATTTTAGTATTTTCTTCAAGTTGAGATAGCTTTAAATGTTCAATTTCATGTTCAATTATAATCATTTGAGAATCATCAGGGTATGCTTTTTTTAATAGCTTAAATAACTGATTAGCTTTCTCGTAATTGCCTTCTTTAATAAGTTCTTTTAATTCTTTTATGGAATTTTCTTTTTCTATTAAATTTTCTACAACTATTAATTCTTCTTCAAAGGAGGAAGTCTCGGGATATTTTTCAAGTAATATAATTAAATATTTTTTTGCCTGCTCATATTGTTTTGACTTTTCAAGAAGTTTTACTATCTGTAATTGTTCCTCTATAAATTGTTTCTTTTTCCTCTCTTCATCAGATTTCATCTTCTTTTCCATCATTTCATTGTAAATATTTATGAGTAAGTCGTTATCTTTGTATCTTTTAAGATTTTCCCTTATTAGAACAATTGCATCAGTAAAAAGCCCTTTTGCAGCAAGGTCTTTACTGTTTCTTATTACCTGTTTAACTCTTTTCTCTTCAATTTTTGAAAGTATCCTCTTTTTTTTTGATTGAAAACTGGGAATATCACTAAAGGTTTTTTCAACCTGTTTTAAAGTGTTTTCAGCTTCAGTGATCTTTGTCTTTTCAAGTAATATCTCAATTTGTTCCAAGTGCTTTTTTAATTCTTCACCCTTTTCTTTTAGTTCTAATTCTTCCTTTAACTTGAGTAATCTTTTTGAATTTGGCTCAAGCTTAAGCAAAGGTTCCAACTCCAATCTTGCCAGTTCAAAACTCTCTTCTTTGATTAAATTTTCAACATCATTTATGTGTTTTTTAAGAAGAGATTGTTTGTCTTGATTTTTTTTTAAAGTTTTTACTTCTTCAAAATATTCTGAATAGGAAGGGTTGTTTTTAAATAAGATGGAGTTTACTTTTAACGTATTATAGGCCTTTTTAATGTTATTATTTTCTATTAATTCATCGCAAAAAGCCTTTAAGACACTAAAATTGCTAAACATCTGAATTGTATCTTCTTTAATATGGTTCTTTTTATTTTTCCCACTTGATATGTTTTCCTTTACTTTTTTTAAAACTTCAGATACATCCTTCATAGAAGGAAATCTATCAGTAGGTTCTTTTTGTAACATTTTAAGGACAACTTCCTCAAATTCGCTTGGGCATTCATCAAAAATTTTTGATGGGGGGAAAGGATCTGTTTTTAATATTGCCTTTATTGTTGAATTCACATCTGGACCTATAAAAGGCTTTATACCAGTAATTAACTCATATAAAATTA
>JALULU010000442.1 GCA_027040585.1 Acidobacteriota bacterium
ACATGACTTTAGTTGAAAACAATGCAAGTGAAAATATAGTATGTGCATATGTTGGTGATGGAAACAATATGACTCACTCTTGGATGATGTTGGCTGCCAAATTAGGGTTTGAGCTTAGAATCGCTACACCAAAAGGTTATGAAGTAGATGATGGGATTTTAAATGAGGCAAACGAGATCGCAAAAAAAAGTGGAGCAGTTATAACTACATATAATGACCCAAAAGAAGCTGTAAAAAATGCAAGTGTTGTTACAACAGATACTTGGACCTCAATGGGGCAAGAGGAAGAGAAAGAGGAACGTATTAAAATATTTGAGGGCTTTATGGTTGATGATGAGATGATGTCATTGGCACAAGAGGGAGCTAAGTTTTTACATTGTCTTCCTGCATACAGGGGTCTTGAAGTTAGTGAAAGTATTTTTGAAAAACACTCTAACATTGTCTTTGATGAAGCCCAAAATAGACTTCATGCTCAAAAAGGCTTGATGGTTTGGCTAGATAGACAAAGGGATTAGTATTTTATACCTGTAGCCATTCTTATCTTTTCCATCATTGGCTGTGCCGCATCACTAGCTTTTTTAGCACCATGACTAAGTATCTCTCTTACTTGGTTTTGATTTTCAAGGTAATGAGCTCTTTTTTCTCTGAAATTTCTAAAATACTCCCACATAACATCTGCTAAATATAGTTTAAAATGTCCATGACCTTCACCGCCTTGTGTGTATCTGTTTTGCAGGTCAATTAGTTCATTTTTATTTAAAAATAGTTTTGCCATGTTGTAAACATTACAATCTTCATACTCTTTTGGTTCTTCTAGTGCTACATTCTCTGTAACTATCTTTTTAATTGTTTTAACTTGGCTTTTCTCTTCACCGAAGATATTTACAGTATTTCCATAACTTTTAGACATCTTTTGTCCATCTGTTCCTGGGACAGTAGCTACCTCTTCTTGTATTTTAAACTCTGGAATTTTTAAAATGTCTCCATATTCATTGTTGAATTTTATTGCTATATCACGAGCTATTTCTACATGCTGAATCTGGTCTTTTCCAACAGGAACTATATCTGGTGAATAGAGTAAAATATCAGCTGCCATTAAAACAGGGTATGAAAAAAGTGAATGATTTGCTGCGATACCCTTTGCCGTTTTATCTTTATAGCTGTGAGCACGTTCAAGTAG
>JALULU010000443.1 GCA_027040585.1 Acidobacteriota bacterium
ATGGTTGTAAAAACAATACCACCTGAAACAACACTTAAAAGTTCTTTCAAATGCCCTCTTGATTCGGCCTGAACAGGTTCCTGCCTTAAAAGTTGTCTGGAAGCGGCAAAGGTATCAAACAACTGATTGTCAAGATCATTTCTATCTGTGATAACAACTATTGTGGGATTATTCATCAATTGAATAAGTTTTCCTGAATAAAACACCATTGATAGTGATTTACCAGATCCTTGAGTATGCCAGATAACCCCGGCTTTTCTATCTCCAATTTTTCGATCTTTAACATCAATAAACTCATGCTCTTTAGAAACATTCTGGTTTTTACCTGTAGCCCTGAGTGTGGAATTTACCGCTTTGTTGACGGCAAAATACTGGTGATAGGCGGCTAAAATCTTGGTAACCTGAACAACAGTTTGCCCCGATTTATCCTCTCTTTTTGACTTACTGAAAACCACAAAGAACCTTATAAAATCAAGAAAGGTTTTTCTATTTAAGAGCCCTTTAATTAAAACCTCAAGTTGATTTATTGAGTGCGAAGCCTTTTTACTGCCATTTATTGATTTCCATGCCATAAATCTATCGTATCCAGCTGATAAACTGCCCATTTTTGCTTCATTTCCATCGGATATAATTAAAATTTCGTTATAGGTAAAAAGGGAAGGAATAGTTCTTTTGTATGTTTGAATCTGGTTATATGCAGATTTTAGTGTTGCCTTTTCATTGGAGGGATTTTTAAGTTCCATTACCACAAGAGGCAGTCCATTTATAAAAATAACAATATCAGGGCGCTTATTTATTCCATTTTCAACAACTGTAAACTGATTTACTGCAAGAAAAGTGTTATTTTCAAGATTATCAAAATCGATCAAGTTGATATGGGCTGTTTTTTCTTCATTGTTTTCTCTGTACGGCACCTTAACACTTTCAATCAAATACCTATGGAAGATCTCATTGTTGGAGATAAGGTTAGGTGTATTTATTTGAGTTAATTTCTTTATTGCTTCATCAATTATCTCTTCCGAATACTCAGGATTTATCTTCAGTAAAGCCTTTTTCAACTCATCAAAAAGCAACACATCGGAAAAAGATTTTCTCTTTCCAAATACAGGATGAGGAGATTCAGTATTGGGAGAAATATCCCCCCCGAAAACATAATCATATCCAAGGCTTTTTAATAAA
>JALULU010000444.1 GCA_027040585.1 Acidobacteriota bacterium
TTGATAAAAACGTAAAAAATAGTTTCTGGCAGATTATTTCAGGTGGCGCAGGTGCCCCGACATATCCAATAGATCCTTATACTCCGTGGCATAAAAATGTAAAATGCACCTCTGTACAAAAACATTTTGTTGTGGTTAAGGTAAATGGTAAAAATGTGATGGTAAATGTTTTTAATAGAAATCTTGAATTAATTGATTCCTTTTCATATGTAAAAAAGTAATTTTCTAAGGAGTGTTAGATGTTTATAGGTCATATTTCTGAAATAGAAGGTTTAAAACTTGAGGGAGACGATTTAAAAGGGGTTGTGAAGAAACTTCTAATAGGTCCAAGGGAAGGATGGAATGGACATGTTATGAGGCTTTTTATACTTGATGAGGGTGGATATACTCCAAGGCACAAACACCCGTGGGAACATGTGAATATAATTTTAAAGGGGGAGGGGACACTTTTTGTCGACGGTGAGGAATATCCATTAAAAGAGGGTTCTCTCGCTGTTGTGCCAGAAAATTCCCCTCACCAATATATGGCTGACAAAGGTTCTCCACTACATTTGATTTGTATAGTTCCAGAATTTGGTGATAGTGACTATTAATTACTGATTGAGTAAGGTTCTTTTTTGGATAACTTAAAAAGAAAAATTCATTTGCAATTAAAATTTTTTTGAGTAGAATTATAGAGTTATAACTTAAAGGAGAAATAAATATGGGTAAGAAGTTTTTTAGAGTGCTTACAAAATACATAATACCGATTTTTTCAATTTTCTTTTTGATGTTTATGCTATTTGGAGGATTTAAAACTGGAGAAGTAAAGGGGAATGAAAAGCCCAAAAAAGAGGTTTCATTTGAAAATTATAGTGTATCTCCAGTTATTGAGAAGGATATTCCCGTATATACAACACTTATGGGAAATACAAAACCCATAAATAAAATTTTTGTATCTCCACGTATAGTTGGAAGGATAACCAGTCTGTACGTATTTGCAGGGAAAAGGGTTAAAAAGGGAGAACTCCTTGCAAGGATAGATGATTCAGAAATAAATGAAAAGATAGCAGAGTTAAACGCTAAAATTGCTCAGGTTAAGGTGAATATGGATCAGGCATATGCTGATTATTTAAGGGATAAGGGACTTTATGAGAACAAGGTAATACCTAAAATTGAATTTGAACACTCAA
>JALULU010000445.1 GCA_027040585.1 Acidobacteriota bacterium
CAAGAAAGAAAGCTCTTATGAAGGATGAGCTGATTTCAGAAGAGGATTACGATCTTGCAAAGGCTTCTCTTGAAGTTGCAAAAAGTACATATGAAGCTCAAAAGGCAAACTTAGAGCAGTTAAAAACTGAATATAAGGTTTCTAAATTGAATATTGAGAAGATGAAAAATTCCTATATGTCTTCGTTAAACAGAGTTAAGCAACTTGAGGCAATGTTAAAAAGGTCAAAGGATATTTTTGAAAAGACAATATTGAGATCCCCCATAGATGGGGTTATTACAAAATTAAATGTTGAAAAGGGGGAAAGGGCTGTGCCTGGCACCTTAAACAACCCGGCTGCAACCCTTATGACAATTGCAGATTTATCTGTAATTCAAGCTGAGGTTAAAGTTGATGAGACTGACATCATTAATGTAAAGGTGGGGCAGAAGGCAAAGGTCTTGGTGGATGCTCTACCAGATACAAAAATTGACGGTGTGGTTACAGAGGTTGGCAACAGTGCATTAAATACAACTTCCTCACTTTCTTCGTCTTCATCTGAAGAGGCAAAGGATTTTAAGGTTGTTGTGGAACTTAAAAACTTTCCAAAATCTTTAAGACCCGGTCTTTCAGCCACTGCTGATATAACAACTGCGGTTAAAAGGAATGTCCTTGCGGTTCCAATTCAAGCTGTTGTTGTGAGGGCATTGTATGTGGATAAAAATGGAAATCCCGTGAAAAAACATATTCCAGGCTCAAAGAGATCAAAACTTCATAAAAAGGAATTCCAGGGGGTTTTTGTCGTTGGTAAAGGAAACAAGGTGCATTTTATGCCTGTTAAAACTGGAATTGTTGGAGACAATTTAATTGAGATAAAATCTGGTCTTATTGGTGGTGAGCGGATAGTGACTGGTACTTTTAAAGCTTTAAGACGTCTAAGGGATGGAAGTCTTATAAAGATTGAAAAACATATTAGATTTAAAAAGGGAAGAAGGTTCTAAAGAGTTATGAATAGGAAAAAAATAATTGACGTTAGAAATATTAAAAAAATTTACAAAATGGGCAAGATTGAAATAGCAGCTGTAAAGGATATTTCCCTTGATGTGTATGAAAATGAATTTGTTGCGATAATGGGTCCTTCAGGTTCAGGAAAATCAACACTTATGAACATTTTGGGCTGTCTTGATACTCC
>JALULU010000446.1 GCA_027040585.1 Acidobacteriota bacterium
CCGTTTTCATAGCGAACCTTTCCGTTATCCCGAACGTATCTTGCTTCAAGAGATACATATTCGTTTAGTCGATACCCTGCTTGAAGCATCAAAGGAAATGTCTCAAAAAATTCAAAGGTATAGTCATCCTTCAGGCGCATCCAACCTATTCCTGCACCAATATAGAATCCTGAAACATCAACGGAAACAACCGGTGATGTCGCTTTGGAAACATTCTTCGAACCGGCATAAAGAAAAGCAGACTGAAGAAACAGCAAGCCCAATACAATACGTAAAATACGATAAAAAATTGTCATTACAACCCCCCGATATTTTTACAATTATATAGAAATCTTCTTAAAAAGAAGTATAAGATATTATAATATTTATCAATGTGGCTTACTTCGCAACAATCTCCACCTTGAACGCATATTGCTTCCCTTTGGGGGTCGGATCGAAGCCGATGGTTTTGAGTTGGGTGAGGTAGCGGCGAATGGTGCGGTCGAAGTCGGGGTTGGTGGAGGGGGTGAGGACGACGTAGTCGAAGTGGCCGTCGGGATGGATGGTCAGGCTGATGGTGATCCGGGCTCCGGCAAAATTGCTCTGAGGTGGCCAGCCGTAGAGTTTGTCCTGCACCCCGGCGAGGTAGCGATTTTCGATCCCTTTGTCATGCTCTTTTTGTTTGCGGAGGGCTTCACGGGATACCTTGGACTTGTCTGGAGTTTTTTTTGTGGTTTTTGGCATCGGTTTTGCAGATTTCTTGGGAGGTTTCTTGGATTTTGGCTTGGATGTTTGCGCGGTTTTTACGTGAGAAAAGAGGCTTTTTGGTTTGATCTTTTTGGGTGTTTTTTTCGGTTTTGGTTTGGGTTTTGGGGCAACGTTTTCCGGTTTTTTGGTGACAATCGGCTTGGGTTTTGTGTGCCGGGGCTTGGACGGTGTTTTGGGCTTGGATTTGGGCTTGGATTTGGATGGGTGGGTTGCTTTTTTGGGCTGGGGCTGCGCGCTGGAGGTTTGGAGCGAAACGGCAATGGCTTTGTCGTTGTGGGCAACGTAATGTGTGGGGGTGTGGCGGCTGTGGTAGCCAAAATAGTAAAACACCAGTCCCAAAACCCCGAGATAAATCCCAATCGCAATCAAGCCGGAGGTGAGTTTGGGAGGGAGTTTCATCATTCCGTGATCAGTGAGGCTCG
>JALULU010000447.1 GCA_027040585.1 Acidobacteriota bacterium
TAAATATTATTGAAAAAGAAAATTTTACAGCGGAAGTCTTTATATTAGATGATGGCTTTCAATATCTTAAATTGAGAAGGGACATTGATATAGTTTTAGTTGATGCAACAAATCCATTTTTCTATGATGAGAATATAGGTTGTAAGTTAATTAGAGAGCCTGTGGAGAGCCTGAATTCTGCCGATATTTTAGTTATTACTAAATTAAATATGGCAAATAAAAATAAAGAGCTGGAAAATTTAATAGTTGATTTTAAAAATCCTATTTTTAATGCTGATATAAAGATAAATGGTATTTATGATTTTAAAAATGTAAAGATAGATAAATTTTCACCTGTGAGTGTAAATCTAATTTCAGCCATAGGAAATAATTTTCAGTTTGAGAAATTGGTGAAATCATTGGGGATTGATATAAATAAAAAATATTTTTTTAGGGATCATTATATTTACAAAAAAGAGGAAATTGAAAATATCATAAAAGATAGAGGAGAGGATGAGTTTTTTTTAACCACAGAAAAAGATTTTGTGAAGTTGTTGGAAATTGTTCCAGAGGAATTTAGAAATATTTTTTATTACCTAAAAATAGAAATAGATGTAAAGGATGAAGAAAAATTAAAGAAATATATATTGGATAGATTGAAAACAGTTAAATCTAATAATAAAAAGTTTTGAGTTTTTTTTTATTTTAATTAAAATGGAATATAAAAGTCATTTGGAGGTGATGTATGAATTTTAATTCAGTTGATGATATTTTAGATTTTGCAATTAAAAATGAAGAAGAGGCTTATAAATTCTATTTAGCTCTGGCAGAAAAGACTAAACCTTCTTTAAAAAGTACTTTCGAAGATTTTGCCAGAGAAGAATTAAAACATAAAGAGATGATTTTAAAGGTAAAAGCAGGTGGAGAGTTAAAACCAATAGAGGATAAAATAATGGATTTAAAAATCCTCGAAAGTTTAAAAAGAGAAGATAAAATTGAAAATTACAGCGATTTGGAATATGAGGATGCTCTTAAAATTGCCATGAAAAGGGAAAAGGAAACCTTTTTATTTTATACTAAATTGGCTGACAAAATGGAAAATGATAATCTAAGAAATCTTTTTTTGCGATTGGCTCAAGAAGAGGCAAAGCACAAGTTAAGATTTGAAATTGCCTATGATGAATATATTTATGGGGAAAATTAATTAATTTATAAAATTTGAGCGATAGATTGCTACTAATGGACTTTACAGATTTTTTGTTAAAGGTAAAAAAATGGGAAAACAACTTTACAGCATAAAGAAAAATTTTTCATACATACTTGGTACAGGTTTTGGGCTTGGATATTCTCCGTTTGCACCCGGTACAGCTGGTAGTTTAGGGGCTGTTGCTATATATCTTTTATTACACGGTGAATTTAAGTTACATATAGAGTTATTTTATGTACTTCTTTTTCTTATTGCTATTGCAGGAACGTTTTCAGCGGCTATTGTCTCTCAGATTGAAGAGGATGAAGATCCATCTAAAGTAGTGATAGATGAAATTTTAGGGCAGTTGCTGGCCCTTTTTCTGCTTCTTTTCTCTTATAAAATTCTATTTGTCAGTTTTATACTTTTTAGAATTTTAGATATTTTAAAGCCATTTCCAGCAAGAAGGTCTGAAAGTCTAAAAAACGGTGTTGGCATAATGCTTGATGATGTTATTGTTGGAATTTATGCAAACATAATAATCAGAATTTTTATCCATTTTTTTCCGGGAATATTATGAATTGCTCCATAGGAATTATCGGTTCCGAACTTTTACTTCCTGGATTTAAGGATAGCCATTTTTCCTATATTAAGGAGAAGCTTTGGCCCTATGGAGTAAATGTAATTTTTGCTTCATATCTTGGTGATGATATAGCTGCTATCAGAGAATTTTTAAAACTTTCTTTAAAGAATTCAGATTTTGTCATTCTTACAGGTGGACTTGGCCCCACAGAAGATGATGTAACCAGAAATGCTGTGGCAAATTATTTAAAATTAAATCTAATCTATGAGGAAAAGATTGAAAATATTATTACAAATAAATTTAAAAGTATGGGAAAAACCCCTCCTGAAAATAGTTTTAAACAGGCTTTCATTATAAAAGGTGCAAAAATCATAGAAAATGATGTCGGAATCGCTCCAGGACTTTTTTTAGAAAAGGATGGAAAGAAGGTGTTGCTACTTCCTGGTCCTCCAGCAGAATTAAAAAATGTTTTTGAGAAATTTTTAATTGAATATGGAAAATTGGTCGAAAATAAAAAAATATATAGGTTCTTTAAAATAGCTGGAATATCAGAACCCATTGTTGATAGTAAAATAGGGGATATAATTAGAGATATAGGTGATATGGAATATACTATTTTATCAAAGGATGGGGATATAGAAATTATTGCAAGCTCCACTAAAGAAAATGTGCTTAAATCTTTTGAAAATAGACTTATGGAAAATTTTAAAAAGGAATTTTATTCTTCAAATGGTGAGAAGATTGAAGAAGTGGTTGCGAAGTTACTAAAAGCAAGGGGCTTAACAATAAGTACTGCTGAGAGTTGTACAGGAGGATACATCTCAAAGAAATTAACAGACATACCCGGGAGTTCTAAATATTTTTTAGGTGGTATTGTTGCATATTCAAATGAGGTTAAAATAAATAGTTTAGAAATAAAAGGCTATGTTTTAGAAAAATATGGTGCAGTAAGTTCTCAGATAGCTATAATGATGGCGGCAAAGGTGAAAGAAAAATTTAGAAGCGATATTGGGGTTGGTATAACAGGAATTGCCGGACCCGGCGGCGGTACCAAGGAAAAACCTGTGGGAACAGTTTACATATCAATTGCCTTTGGAGATAAAGTAAAAGTAAAAAGGTTTCTCTTCCCGGGAAATAGGGAAAAAATAAGGATTAGGTCTACCCAAATGGCACTTGATATGGTTAGAAGAACACTATCAGAGGGATAGATGAGAACTTTTATAGGTATAAAATTACCCGAAAAAATAAAAGAAGATATTTATGAAATTATTTCTCATTTAAAGGAAAGTAGGGCTAATGTTAAATGGGTTGAAAGGGAAAATTTGCATATTACCTTGAAGTTTGTTGGTGAAATTAATGAAGATCTTTTTCACAAAATGGAAGAGCAACTTAAAGTTATTTCTTTTAATCCCTTTGAAATTGTTTTAAATGGTTGCGGCGTATTCCCAAATTATTATAGACCCCGTGTTCTCTGGATTGGGATAAATTTTAAGGAAAATACACTTGAGTCTCTTTTTAATAAAATTGAGGACATACTTTTACCTTTGGGGATTAATAAAGAGGAGCGTTCCTTTAAACCCCATTTAACTCTTGGTAGAGTAAAAAGCAGTAAAAATAAGGAGAATTTAATTAAGAGATTTAGAGAAGATAAAATTAAAAAATATCATTCCTCTTTTATGGTTGAAAACTTTACTCTTTTTGAAAGTGTTTTGAAAAAAGAGGGACCCATTTACATTGATAAAATGACCTGTTGGGGGATGAAAGATAATGGATGTTAAAATTTTAATAATCTCTTCAGTTATTGCATATTTTTTGGGTAGTATTCCCTGGGGATATATACTTGTAAAACTTTTTGTCAGGAAAGATGTTAGAGAGATAGGAAGTGGAAATATAGGGGCTACAAATGTAACCAGAACTGGTAGTAAATTTTTAGGTGTCTTAACTCTTATTTTAGATGGATTAAAAGGTTATGTTTCCATTTACATTGCAGATTATCTTTCAAAGGGTGATTATAGAATAGTACTTTTGGCGGGTATACTTGCTATATTTGGACATTGTTATACAATTTTTCTTAAATTTAAAGGTGGTAAAGGGGTTGCAACATCTGCAGGAGTTTTCCTGGCGCTTAAGCCTATTTGTGTCCTTTATTCACTTATTTTTTTCTTAGTCGTGGTGGCGATAAAAAGGTATGTTTCACTGGGGTCCATTTTAGGGGCACTGTCGTTTCCATTATTCCTCTATTTGACAGGGGAAAGGGATCCATATTTAATTGTTGGCAGCCTTTTGGTAGCTTTAATAATTGTCTATAGGCATAAAGAAAATATAGATAGGTTACTAAAGGGGCAGGAAAATAAAATAAAATTGTGAAGGGAGTATAAAAGTGGAAGAAAAAAAGATTATAAGCGATTTTTTGCTTAATATTCTTGCATGTCCAATATGTCATGGAGATTTAACATTGACTGAAGATAATAAATATTTGAAATGTGAGAAATGTCGTAAGTTATATCCCATAAGGGACGGAATACCTATAATGCTTGTAGAAGAGTCTTTAGAGTATGAAGAGGAAAAATAATTTGAAAGTTTTATTTGTTAAAATGAGATCTCTTGGGGATATTGTATTACTAACACCAACTATTAGAATCTTAAAAAAAAAATTCCAGAAATAGAAATAGATGTTTTATTAGAAGAAAGGTTTAAAGAAACACTTCTGGGAAATCCATATTTAAATAGGATTTTGACCTTTAAAAAAGAAAGTGGGCTAAAGGGGCTTCTTGAGAAAACCAAAATAATGAGGGAGATAAGAAAAGGCAATTATGATATGGCCTTTAATTTTCACGGAAATTCAACATCCTATTTTTTTACAGTATTTTCAGGTGCAAAGTATAAAATAGGTTTAAAAACACACAGATTTAATAAAAAGTATACACAAAAAATAACACCTCAGGAGAACATTCATTCAGTGTTATTACAATTGGGATACTTAAATGTTTTTAATTTTGATTACAAAAATGAAGACAACTCACTTGATTTTTTTATTTTTGATGGAGTTGGAAAAAAAGTAGAAACCAAACTTAAAGAATTAAATTTATTAAATCAAAAATTTGTTCTCATTCACCCAAATGCGACACTTGATTCCAAAAGATGGCCTTGTGAAAAATTTGCGTCATTAAACGATTTACTTATTAAAAATGGGTATAAAACTTTGTTTATAGGCGCAAATTTTGAAGAGAATCTTTTAAAGAAAATAGGTAAAAATTCTAAAATGGGTATTAAATACATAATAGCTGAGGATATAAATTCACTTGGAGCATTTATAGATAAGTGTGAAGTTTTTATATGTTGTGATAGTGGACCCATGCATATTGCTGCTGCCCTAAAAAAGAAAATAATAGTAATCTGGGGTTCTTCAAATTTTAATGTCTGGCACCCGTGGAAAACTGAATTTAAAGTTGTAAGGAAAAATATGGAGTGTAG
>JALULU010000448.1 GCA_027040585.1 Acidobacteriota bacterium
AGATGAAAGCCGTAGAACGCCTGATTTTCAAGGATTAATTTCGCACACACCGCTCTGAATATATATCTTTGAGTCTGCAGCGGAAGGTACAACGAAAAGAAATCATGGGTTTTCTGTGCATCAATTGCCGCTTTTAAACCATATTCACCCATATTAAATGCTGCCATGGCCAGTAAATACGAACCAAACTGTTCTTTAAGGGCTTTGAAATATCTGCAGGCAGCAAAGGTTGACTTAAAAATATTTCTTCGTTCGTCTATTCTCCGGTTGATCTTAAGTCCATAATGTCTTCCTGTGGATCTTAAAAACTGCCAGTATCCCACGGCACCCTTAGAAGATTTTGCATGGGGTCTCAGTGCGCTTTCAATTAATGGAACATACTTCAAATCAAGGGGGAGATGCTGTTGTTTTAAAATATGTTCCACATGGGGAAAAAATTTTGCAGCCCGTTTAATCCAGAGAATAACCTGGGGACGGTTCCACAATATCAATAACATCTCTTTTTCAAGTCTTTCTTTGACATCCTGATTTTCAAGCGGAACTTTAATACCACAGAATTGAATATCTTTTTTAAAATGGATGCTGTCAATTAATGATGGGAAATCATGTTGAACATTCTGATGAATCAGGGGATCTGCATACAGAGGAATGCGATAGATGGTCAAAAGAAAGAAACACACAACGCCGGAAATTTTAAAAAAAGATACAAATCTCATCAATTTATCCGAATATTAAAGCAAAATTTTTCCCATTAGCGGCCGTGAGGCCAATCTGGAGACTCTCATAAGATAGTAAAGCGTAACAAAAGTAACCCATAGCGCCCATTTTGTAAAGTTGTTTTTCCCGGCATTTAACTTAGGATGTTCCTGTGAGGAGTTTAACAGGTTTTGAATTCATCACCTTTTCAGATCCGCCTCATGGCGGTTATATTAAACGATCTTTAACTTATGAAACGATCCTTATAAAAATTTTGATATTGGGAAACCTCTGCAATAGCCTTTCTTTAAACAATGTACTTTGTTTATCCATTTTATTTTTCTGCACACCAGGTGATAAAACAAGGTCAAACAATACGCTGAAAAACTGGTCTCTTTCACCAATGATTCTCAAATTTTGAAAAGATTGTATTCTGTTATCTTCACTGCATATTTCAGATATGAGCTG
>JALULU010000449.1 GCA_027040585.1 Acidobacteriota bacterium
ATTATAAGAAGTGAATTAAAGAAAATGGGTATTTCATCAATTTTAATTGAAGTAGATATAAATGAAGGTTTGCCTTATCAAGGAGTAACAAAAATTGGGGCGCTAATTGAGTCAATAAAAGGTAGAAAAAATAATGAGCAGATTTGATTATTATTTAAAATTTAAGTTGATGGGATCTTTTCTCCTTGAATTGGAATCTAAGAAAAAGTATAGATTACCTTCAAATTGGAGAAGTGATATTCTTGCACCACCACTAAAAATAGGCAAAAGAACAAAATATTTAATAAAAAAACATTATCTTGAAGGAAGATATGTAAAAGGTGCCAGGCACGTTGCATGGGTAACATCGGGAGCACCTATAGAAATTTTAAAAGCTCTTGATTTTTACATTCTTTATCCTGAAAATCATGGGGCACTGTGTGGTGCTAAAAAGGTTTCTCCTGAAATTTCAGCTGAGGCTGAAAAAAGTGGATATTCAATTGAGCTTTGTTCATATGCGAGAACAGATATTGGTTCTGTTTTATCTGGAAAAACCCCTGTTGGGAAACTCCCACCACCAGATATCTTACTTGCCTGTACTAATATTTGTCAGACTATACTCTATTGGTATCAGGTTTTAAGTAAATATTTTAATGTACCTTTAATTTTGATAGATACGCCTTTTTTATATAAAGAGGCAGAAGAACATCAAATAGAATATGTAAAAAAACAGTTAGAGGGTATGATCCCAATTGCCGAGAGGATCTCAGGCAAAAAATTAGACTTTAAAAAATTAAAAAAAGTGGTTAAATTAAGTAAAGATGCCACTGAATTATGGCTTGAAATAATTCAAAGGGGGAAGAATATTCCTGCTCCAATATCTGCATTTGATCAGTTTATACATATGGCTCCAATAGTAGAAATGAGGGGAGATAAGGAAACTGTTAATTTTTATTATGAGATGTTAAAGGAAGTAGACGAAAGGATAAAAAAAGGAATAGGTGCGGTTTTAAATGAAAGAAAAAGGGTTATTTGGGATAATCTTCCAATATGGTACAGGTTGAGATTTCTATCTGAGTTTTTAGGTGATAGAGGGGTATCAATTGTTTTTTCCACATATACCAATGCCTGGGGTGAACTTGCGCCAATGATAGATGCCAAGAGACCAATTGAGTCAATAGCAA
>JALULU010000450.1 GCA_027040585.1 Acidobacteriota bacterium
ACGATCCTGAATTAAAAAAGGATCTTGTATCTTTAAAAATGGTTAAGGACGTTGAAATTAATGGAAGGGATGTAAAAATCACAATTACACTAACAACTCCTGCCTGTCCTTTAAAGGATGTATTTACAAAGGATATAGAAAGGGTTTTAAGGGAAAACATTGAAGACATTGGTAAAATTGAAGTTGTATTTGATTCAAATGTATCAAAGTCTAAGTCTGTCCCCGGCAAGGAAGAAATACCAGGTGTTAAAAACAGTGTTGCCGTTACAAGTGGTAAAGGTGGTGTTGGGAAAAGCACAGTAAGTGTCAACCTTGCGGTGTCCTTGGCCTTAAGTGGTGCAAAGGTGGGACTTTGCGACTGTGACATTTATGGCCCAAATATTCCAATGATGCTTGGAATTGATGGAAAACCTTATACCGATGGAAAAAAGATAATTCCCCTTGAAAAAGAGGGAGTAAAGGTAATGAGTATAGATTTTTTAGTTGATAAAAATGCTCCACTTATCTGGAGAGGACCAATGATTCATGGGATTGTACGTCAATTTCTGTATGAGGTTGACTGGGGAGAATTAGATTATCTAATTTTAGACCTTCCCCCGGGAACTGGAGATGCACAGCTTACCATAGCACAATCTCTTCCACTTATGGGGGGCATAGTGGTAACTACTCCTCAAAATGTTTCATTACATGACGTTAGAAAGGCAATAATGATGTTTAAAAAGCTAAATGTGCCAATAATCGGAATTGTTGAAAATATGAGCTATTTTGAATGCCCAAAGTGCGGTGAAAGAAGCTATATTTTTGGTAAAGGTGGTGGTGAGAAACTTTCAAAGGAGTTTGAAGTTGATTTACTTGGTCAAATTCCAATTGTTGAGAAGATCAGAGAACTTGGTGATTCAGGAAAACCTGTTTCACTTGAAGAAGGGAATAAAATGTCAAAAATGATGATTGAAGTTGCTGAAAAGGTTGCAGCAAAAATCAGTGTAATGAATTTTAAGGGCAATGAAGAAATCAACTGAAGAGAAAATTACATTTGAAAGATATTTTGAAAAGATACTTTTTGACGAAAAAATCGGGTATTACGCCAACAAAGACAGGAAAATAGGGCTTGAGGGGGATTTTATAACAGCCCCCTCATTTTTGACAGTACCTTTTGGAAGAGCTATTTCAAGTTTTATAAATAAAATTTTAAAAGAAAATAAAGATTTAAAACTTGTTGAAATCGGTGGTAGAAAGGGAGATTTTCTAAAAATACTCTTAAAGTATACAGGTCTTTCAGGGGTATTGATTGAGAAATTTAAAGTAGAAAATCCTGAAATTAAAAGTTATAAAAGTATTGGGGATCTTTCCGATTCAAATTACATCTTTTTTTTAAATGAGGTTTTAGACTCAATACCCATTAGAAGGATCAAATATGATGGGAAAAACTTTTTTGAATCATACATTTTAAAAAAGGAAAATGAACAAATAGAAATATGGGAAAAAATTGAAGATGACAATGTAAAAAAATATTACAATTCCTATCTAAACTTTATACCAGACGAAAACAATGAGGTAAAATTTGAATATCCACAAAGATATCTTGAATTTCTTCAAAATTTTAAAAGATTTAAAAGTAAAATCTATATAATCTTTATTGATTATGGTGGATATCCCTCTGAAATTTATCCCGACTACATATCAGCTGAAACCATAAGGGGATATAAAAATCAGAAATTAATTGAAGATATTTTTAATACCGAACTACCTTTTGACATAACATATCACGTGAATTTTAAATTTGTTGAAGATATTCTTAACGGTTTTGGATTTGAAAAGATTTTATATGAAACACAGGGGAAATTTTTAGTTGACAATGGAATTTTAAATTATGTTATGGAAGATGAAATTGAGAAATTAAAAACACTTATTCTACCCGGTGGAATGGGTGAAATATTTAAGATAATGGTTTTTAAATCACATTCTCAATGCTAAATTTATCAACACCAATTGAATAATCTTCAATCAGAACTACATCCATATTGAGAAGTTTTTTTATCTCATCGACAACCTCTCTCTCACTGGTTTTAAGGCCTTCAATTACAAGTGGATGTGCCCTTATTACAATGTCCCTACCTGAAAAAGATTCACGCATATTATAAATTGAGTCATAAATTTCATAACAGAGAGAGGATATTGACTTAATAAACCCATTTCCTCCACACATTACACATTTCTGGGAAAATATCTTCTCAAGAGATGCCTGCACTCGTTTACGAGTTAAAATCACAAGGCCAAATTCATTAAAAGGAAGAATTTTAACTGGTGTTCTGTCTCTCTTTAGTTCCTCAGACAAAACATTTAAAACACTTTTTCTATTTTTTTTATCTGCCATATCAATAAAATCAATTACAATTATTCCACCCAAATTCCTCAATCTTATCTGCCTTGCTATTTCTCTTGCCGCTTCAAGATTTGTCCTGGTTACAGAATCCTCAAAATTTCCCTTTCCTATAAATTTTCCACTATTAACATCTATTGAAATTAGTGCCTCAGTGTGATCTATAATTATAAACCCACCACTTTTTAGCCACACTTTTCTCCTAAATGCCTTATTTAAATCATTTGATATGTTAAAATAGTCAAAAAGTTTTTCTTCCCCTGCATAAAACTTAACTTTATCAATTAAGTCAGGCATAAATATTTCAAAAAACTCAAGCACTATTGCATAGGTCTCTTCACTGTCAATCCAGATTTCTCCAATATGGGAATCTACTTTATCCCTGATCACCCTTTCAATTAATGTGAGCTCTTCATAAAGAAGGGCTGGAGAACTAATATCTCTTGATCTATTCAAGATTTTATTCCACAATTTAATCAAAAATTCTATATCCTGAATTAAATCTTCTTTACTACATCCCTCACTTGCCGTTCTCACAATAAATCCACCTGAATCCTTACCCTCAAGATATTTTTTTACAATTTCCCTTAATCTTTTCCTCTCATCATTGCAAGAAATCTTTCTGGAAACCCCAACCCTTTTATTTATGGTTGGAAGATAAACCACATACCTACCTGGCAGTGCAATATAAGATGTTAACCTGGCACTTTTTGTGGAAATAGGATCCTTCATAACCTGAACAATAATGTCCTGACCCTTTTTTAGCTTTCTGGATATGTTTAAATAGTCGTTTTTATATGCAAAATTTAAGATTTTCTTATTTCTATGTTTAGAAGACCTTGAATAGTTTAAGTTTTTATCCTTTATCAATAAACTTAAAGAATTTTCATTCTCCAAAAAGTAAAACTTTTCAAAATCATTTTCAACAGATTTAGTATCACTGTCATCAACAAGTTCAATATCAAAGTCTAAAGGAGCAGGAACTTCTTTTTCTATAACCTTAATCTTTTTTTTGTCATTTTCAAGTTCTGAATTTTCAACTCTTTTTTGAATCTTATCTTTTGGAGTTTCCACAGGCTTAATGTCTTCCTCACCGTTAAAAAAAAGGTCTTCAGAGTCTTTAAATACCTCTTTAAAATCACCTACATATAAAAAACCGTTTTTCTCAAGACCTATATCCACAAAGGCAGATTGAAGTCCTGGCAAAACCCTTTCAACTTTACCTTTATATATATTTCCAACATACCCCTTATCCTTTTTCCTCTCAACATAGTACTCCACTAATTTACCATTTTCTGTAATTGCAACGTAAACCTCAAAAGGAGTTGTTTGTACAAATATAGATTTTTCAAGAATTTCCATTAAAGTTCCCCTTAAAATCAATCAAGTAAATACTCTGCCACTTTCCTTCTTAAAACCTTTGGATTAAATGGCTTATAGAGATATTCATCTACATCACACTCCATTTTTGCCTCAAGTTCATATTTTTTCTGAGTATAAATTGAAGTTAAAATGAAAACCACTATACCCTTCTGAAAAGGATTTTCTTTTAAAATTTTAGCCACCTCAAAACCGTGCTTTCCAGGCATTAGCGCATCTAAAATTGCAAGGTCTATTTTCTTTTGGTTTGAAAATTCAATAACCTCTTTTCCATTTTTAAATGTGTAAATTTCATAGTCATCATTTTTTAAAGTCATTTCAACAAGCCTTCTCATATTGGGATCATCATCGGCGATTACCAATATTTTTTTATCCATACTTTACTTTTCCTCCTCAGAACAAATATCTAACTTATCCAATTTTTCAATTATATATTTATCTTTTTTAATCAGTTCATCCTCATTAAATAGCCTACCAATACACGAAATTATCTCCTTTACTGGACAATCCTCAACATCATCTATTATACGATACACAACCCATTGACCATCCCTTTCATAGTCAATAAGTCCTGCTTCGGTTAAAATTTTTAGATGATGAGATACACTTGGCTGAGATGCTCCAAGAATTTTCTGCAATTCGCATACACAAAGAGGTCTTACCATCAAAGCTTTCACAATTCTAATTCTATTTTTATCAGCCAATGACTTAAATACTTTTACTAAATCTCTCATAAACCCTCCAGAGACTTCTAATAAATAATTATACAAAAAAATTGCTTATAATCCTAAAAAAGTTTTGATAAAATCACTTTTATTTATTTAACTAAAGAGAAAAATGAAAAATAAAAAAGAAAATTCAAAGAATACAAAAAAAGAAAAAAGCAAAAAAACAGGATATGAAATTTTTAGAGAATATGCTGTAGCCATATTAATATGTCTTGAAATAGCACTTTTTGTTGTTACATTTTTACTCCACCCTATGGAGGTACCAACTCCATCAATGGACACACCTCCAAATAGAATTATTCCCGGTACAAATGAAACACTTGGAGATTATAACCTTTTAGTTGGGGATAGGCTTCTTGTTGATAAACTCACAATATTAGCAAATCACTTTACTTTAGCTCGTGCACTTGGCCTTGGATATAAAATCAAGAGAGGGGATATTGTAGTTTTCAAAGCACCTGACAAAAGACATTTTTTAGTCCCTTATGTAAAAAGAGTAATTGGCCTCCCCGGGGAAACAATAGAAATTATTGACAATCAAGTTTTCATAAATGGAAAGAAGCTAATAGAACCATATGCTTACCATGAACTTGGGGATGAAGCCCCCTATTTTTTGAGAAATATGCCCCCATTAAAAATACCACCACATCATTATTTTATGATGGGAGATAATAGAGATGACAGCTCAGATAGCAGAGATTGGGGAAC
>JALULU010000451.1 GCA_027040585.1 Acidobacteriota bacterium
AGTTCCTTTTTAATTATAATTCTGGGATACCTTGTAAAATACATAGCACTTACAAGCAGAATTACATATTCAAATTTAATTCAGATTCCAGATTCAATGGAGGAGGTTGGGGCGGTTTCTGGAATAAGTTGGTTTAAGAGGATTATTTATATTGTACTACCACTTTTAAGAAGGGGGTTGCTATCAGCATGGATAGTTGCCTACATTTTTTGCTTGAGAGATACTGATATAACCATGATTTTATATCCTCCAGGGAAAGAGACACTTCCTGTAAAAATTTTTACACTTATGGCAAATGGGAGACCTGAGTTAATTGCTTCTTTGTGTGTTCTTATGATAATTATTACATTTCTTTTGCCATTTCTTTTCTGGCTTTTATCTAATTTTTTAAGATGGAGAAAATTTAATGAAGGTAATTGAGTTTGAATCTGTTTTTAAAGGATATGATGGAAAAGATATTTTAAAGGATATAAATTTTGAGATTTTTAAAGATGAAAGGGTGGTATTTTTTGGCCCATCTGGATGTGGAAAGACAACAATTTTAAGATTGATTGCTGGATTTATTCCACCTGATAGAGGGGAGATTATTTTAAATGGAAGAGTTGTTTCAAAAAATGGAAAGGTAATTGTTCCACCTGAGGATAGAAATGTAGGAATGGTTTTTCAAGATCTTGCACTCTGGCCCCATTTTTCAGTTCGGGGAAATATTGAACTTGGGCTTAAGGCAAAGGGATTTTCAAAAACAGAAAGGAAGAAAAAAATAAGGGAGATTTTATCCCTTGTGGGATTGAATGGATATGAGAATAGAAGTGTAAATGAACTTTCAGGGGGTGAAAAGCAAAGGGTTGCCCTCTCGAGGGCGCTTGTTTTAAACCCTGAGATGCTTTTAATGGATGAGCCCCTTTCAAGCCTTGACTTTGAGTTGAATGAGAGGCTTCGGGAAGAAATTGTAAAACTTCAGGAAAAATTTGGGTTTACATTAATTTACGTAACCCACAACAGGGAAGAACTCTCACACATTGCAAAAAGGGTCGTGTATTTAAAAGATGGGGAGATAGTAGAAATTGAAGAGAGAGGATGATTAGATTTTTTATAACAGTTTTTTGTTGGGGTCAGACCCGAATTGAATTGTAGAAATTTTTATTGGGGACAGACCTGTT
>JALULU010000452.1 GCA_027040585.1 Acidobacteriota bacterium
CGTGATCCCTTTTTTGAGTGTAATTGTCATCTCCCTCTCGTCGCCATATGAGATATTAATCACTTTGCGGACTGGTTCAAAATCCTTATCCTTTATTTCCAACGTCCATTTCCCTTCAGCCATCCCGAAAAAAGTAATATTTCCCTTATTATCGCTTGGTTTTATTAAGGACTTAAATCCAACTTTTCCCGAACTTGTACGCATAAAAACACTCACTTTAGAAATGGGATTGCCATTTGTATCAACCAATTTTATCTTTAATATGCCACCCTTTAAAAGTTTTAAACTAATGTCTCTCTGCTCTCCCTCATCAAGAATAACAGTTTTATCTGCGCCTTTTATATATTCACTGCTACATCTACTAATTCTCAGTTGATATTTTCCGGGCTCAAGATAATTAAATTTAAAATCTCCATTTTCGTCACAGATAGAAACACTGCTATTAACAAATCTTTTATTTTTTATTTTAAAAAGCAAAACAGATACAGGATTTTTTATAAAATCATAACCCTTTGCAATCACAGAACCAACAATGGAAGAAGTTCCATCAAAAACAAAATCTTTCCTGTTTTCTACTCCTTCTTTAATAAGTACATTTCCTGCCCTTCTTATATAACTTCCATCCTTCCACAACACAAAATAATTAACTCCAGAGGTTAAATTTTCCAATTTATAAAACCCATTCTTGTCAGATTTTGTAAATGCGGTCCCAAGTTTTCTTGGATCTCTTAATGTTGAAATATAGACACCTCCCTGCGGATTTCCCATACTATCTTTAATAAAACCCATTAAAACACATCCTGTTGAGAGGACAAAATCAATATTTTGAATATAACTTCCATCTTTAAGACTTACATTTCTTTCATCACTTATCGCATATCCATCTGCTCTAACTGCCACAAAATATTTACCAGCGGGAAGTCCATAAACCTTATACTTCCCCATCTCATCAGTTTGCGTGACTTCCCTATACCGCCATCCCATTCCTATGACATAAACAGTTGCAGGAAAAATAGGATTTCCATCCTCATCCACAACTTTCCCTGAAATAGTTCCATCTCCATTTAATTGAAAATCCTTTCTAATTTTATCTCCAGCACTCACGTGTATACTATTTTTTGCTGTAAACATCAAAAAATAATAAAATCCGGGATTAAGTTTCTGAAACTTATACATTCCATCTTTATCTGTGAAACTTTTCTCAGTCTTTCCAAAATATGTGGGCATTCCGAAATCCTTCATTGGAAAAAGTTCAACGGCTATATTTTGAACAGGATTTCCAAATTTATCTGTAACATAACCATAGAGAAAACCATAATTTGAAGAAGTTTCATCTAAACTTTGAAAACCAGGATTATTTAAAACACCTGTGGGAGTGGATTCTGGTAAATTGCTTTCACCACTTACACTTAAAGTAGATATATTTGAAGGTTTAGTTGTAAAAATCTTTAAAACACTTTTCCCACCATGAAAAAACTTTATGTAGATTAGAAGAAATATTACAAAAAAATATATAGCATACTTTATCTTTCTTTTTGTCTTTTTTCTCATAAATACTAAACTAAAATGAAATAGATTTAAATTATATCAGAATTTTTAGATTAATTTTATAAGTAAAAGATTAAGTTTTTTTTAAAATAAATGCTACTTTTATTTAACCACAAATTCCACACCTTTTACATTGACTTTTACCATAGGGACAAGGGGGGGTAATAATTCCTTTTTTGCTTTTCCCATACTCTAATTTTAAAAATCCCATATCAATACCTGTTGTATAAAATTCAGATGGATTTTCTCCAAAATTAAAAAATTCTCTATCATTTTTTAAGTTTTTAAAGGTTAAGTAGTTAAAGTTTTCATCTATCAAAATTTTTGATAATTTTTTCTTCCCAAAGGAAAGTCCCCACTGTAACAAACTCTCTTTTATCCCTGAAAAAGAAATTTTACAATTTGAAATTTTAGAAATTTCACCTTTTAAAAATTTCATCTTTCTCTTTAAAATTTTCTCATCTTCCATTTTTACAAATTGAAAAGGTGTATTTGGCTTTGGGACAAGTGGATTTACACTTATATTTATTTCACCGTTGTAGCCCCTTCTTTTCCAGTAAACATCTGCGATTTTTCTAATTTTTTTTATAAAATCAACTATTTCAAAAATATCTTTTTCCTCTTCAAAAGGTATGCCAATCAAAAAATAAAGTTTTAAACTATAGATACCATTTTTAAAAAGTAAATCTATTCCATCAAAAATTTCTTCATTTGAAACATTTTTGTTTATTCTTTTTCTCAAGGAATTCCCACCAGTTTCAGGCGCTATTGTCACTGAATTTATATTAAAGTTTGAAATCACCTTAACAACTTTTTCATTTAAATCTATAAGCCTTAGGCTACTAAAATTGACATTTAAATTCCTACTGTGTATTTCCTCCAATAACTTAAATATATCTGGATGCTCAAATACTGCGGTTGAAATTAAACCAACTTTTTTCACATTATCTGGTACATTATCTAAAAGATTTAAAATTTTTTTATGCTCAAAATTTCTCCGTGGAAGTAAATTAAAGCCAGCCCAACAAAACCTACACCCCATCGGGCATCCCCTTGAAATTTCAATGAGTAAAGTGGTTGGGAATTCCATTCTATTTGAAATTATATTTGAAAAAGGAACGCTTTTTTCATTTAATTTCCATTCCTTTTCAACTAAAACATATTTTTCCCTTGATTTTAACCTTTGTGAAACAAAATATTTACCCTGATATTCTGAAAGCAAGTCCAAAAAATTCTCATATGAGATATCCTTTTCAATTAAATCTAAAATATAATTTAATTTATTTTCCCCATCACCTAAAACCACTACATCAAATATTTCAGATATGGGTTCTAAGTTTATGGAGAAAGCCACTCCACCACCTATTAAAATATTTTTACCTCTTCTCCTACTGGACTCAGGTTCTATTTTTGAATATTTTAAAGATTTTATTAAATTCAAAAAATCAAGTTCATAGGAAATGGATATGAAAATATATTTAAAATCCTTGAGCTTTTTTTCAGTATCGGGAGAAAAAAGAACTCCTTTTTCTAAAAAAAACCTGTTTACACAAAATCTTCTATCTTTTTCCATCTGGTATATGGCCCACTGGAAACCAAGATTTGACATTCCAACCCCATAACTATTTGGATAAAGTAATGCAACAGGAATTCCACCGAATTTAATCCTTTTAAAAACTTCAGTTTCTTTAATTTTAGGATTATTCATATCTGAGACATTCTATTGGATTTAGTTGGGCAGCTTTATAAGCAGGTAAAATTCCAAAGACAAGCCCAACTCCCGCTGATACAAAAAAGCCAATTAATAGCCAGAATATAGAAACTGACGCAGGAAGCTTTGGTACTGCAAAATTTAAAATCGTTGTACCAACCATACCCAAAATTATACCAATAATTCCACCTAAAAGAGACAAAATAGTAGCCTCAATTATAAATTGAAGCAAAATATCCCTTTTTGTAGCACCACATGCCTTTCTTATACCTATTTCCCTTGTTCTCTCTTTAACACTTACAAGCATTATATTCATAACTCCAATACCACCAACCAACAAACCAATTGATGCAACCACTATTGTAACTATAAATAGAATTCGTGTTAGAGACTTCCAGATGTTTACAAAAATATTTGCTGAAAAAACTGAAAAATCGTCAGGTTTCCCGGGCATAACTTTTCTACTAATCCTGAGGTAGTATCTAACCTCTTCCATGGCATCAACCATTTTTTTGGGGTCATTAACTTTAAACGCTATCGCCATATCTTTAACTTCAGGCCATATCTTCATAAAAGTGGAAAGTGGGATTAAAACATAATTATCCTCACTAAATCCACCAAAAATACCCTTTTGATGTTCAAGAACACCTATAACTTCAAATTCCCTCCCATTAATTCTAACTTTTTTGCCTATGGGATCCATATATGGAAAGAGGGATTCAGCAATCCCTGCACCAAGTACCGTTACATATCTTCTATGAAGTAAATCAGTTTTATTAAAAAATCTTCCATATTCGACAATTACAGTTCCCATTGCCTCATTAAAATTTTCTTCCACTCCCCTTATTAGAGGATTTTCTGCTCTTTCGCCTCTATATTTTACAATATATTTACTCCCAAAAAGGGATCTTGCTGTTAAAAACGGTGAAATAATATCAACATATTTGCACCTTTTCCTTAAAAATTGAACATCTTTATAAGTAATATTTTTCCTCTGTCTAATAGACCTTTTTGGTCTTCCTATATGAACACCTGGTTCATGTTTAGTCGCAAAGAAAGAATCTGCACCAAGAGAAGCAACTCTATCAACTACAGAACTGTTAAGTCCATGAATAATAGAAGAAATCATTATTATAGCAAGTACACCTATAGTGATGCCAAGTATTGTTAGAAAAGATCTAAACTTGTTATTAGAAATTTCCCTAAGTGAAAGTTTCGAGATTTCTCCAATTCCTATAAATCTTACTTTCATAATCAAGTCTCCGAACGAATTGCTTCAACAGGATCAAGATTGGCAGCTTTAATCGCAGGATAAATACCGAAAAACAGCCCTATGGAAGAAGATGTTATAACTCCAAACATAGCCACCCACCACTTAACAACAGCTGGAGCACCTGTTATGTGGCCAAAAATTGAGGCTGTTAAAAAGCCCCCAAAAATACCGCAAATACCACCTGAAATACAAATAATTAGAGTCTCAATAATAAATTGAAATAGTATATCCCCCTTTGTGGCACCAAGTGCTCTTCTAATACCAATTTCCATCTTTCTTTCAGCCACCACAACAAGCATAATGTTCATTATAACAATCCCCCCTATTATGGCTGAAACTGCAGAGAGAAGGATAAATACCAGAAAGAAATTATCAGTAATTGTATGAAAAAGAGACATTGTAGAATCAGAGGTTACAAAAGTAAAATCATCCTTCATATTATATTTTCTCTTTCTAATATTTCTCAAAATGGTCCTTGCTTCTTCCATAACCTTATTTATTTCATTGGGATTATTGACATAGACAAATATATCAAGGCTTCTTCTACTTCCAAAAAGTTTAAAAAACTGAGAAATTGGAATTGTCACAAAATTATCCATTGACTGTCCCAAAACTGAACCCTTACTTTTGTATGTTCCAATTATTTTAAATTTCAAGCCTT
>JALULU010000453.1 GCA_027040585.1 Acidobacteriota bacterium
AAAAAAGTAGTAGGAAAGATATCATTCCCATACCCACTCGCCCCTGGTCTACAGATCCACTGTATCAAGAGGATTCAGGTGGCAATAAATACTTTTACATAAACGATCACCTGTTTACCCCACAAAAGCTTGTAGATGAGAATCTAAATGTAGTCTGGCAAGGAGACTATTTTGCCTTTGGAAATGTAAATGAAACAGTAAATCAAATTGAAAACAATTTAAGATTCCCAGGACAGTATATTGATTCTGAAACAGGATTTTATTACAACTTCCACAGATACTATGCACCTGATATTGGGAGGTATTTGAGGGAGGATCCAGAGGGTGAGATAATTGAGTACAGTTATGCTGGTGATGAGCCTGTTATGGGGTACGATAGTTTGGGGTTGTGGGAGACTGGAGAAGTGGATGGATATTTTTATGAATGGAGACCAGACCCTAAGTATCCAGAAAGTGGAGTTGATTTTGGAATGTATCCACCGGGTGGGGGTTGTCCAAAGTGCCCTTCAGGTTGTCCGTCAGGATTTAGACATAACTGGCTACAGGCAATTTATAGTGCATATGGTCCATATATAGAGGGTATAGGTTATTTCCAGGAATGGCGGTGGACCCCAGATAAGCCCTGGTTTTGGGATTACAATGTTCCAATAGGTGACAACCCAACGTATTACGAAAATGAAGATATTGTAGAAAGTGATTATAGGAAGTGTAGTTTTAGAGATAGGCCTCATGACCTAAGGGATGAAGAATTAGTATCACGTGGAGCAGATTTTGTTTTGTGTTTTGTGTGTGTCAATAGATCTAAAAAGGAGATTTGTATAAAAGATTGTTTTAGGTGGGGGTATAGACCTGGAAGGTTTATAAAGCCCAGAAAAGATAATGGTGCCTTTGATAAATTACTTTGGAAGTTAAATTTTCCCGAATGGAAATGGAAAGAATCATGTGAGGAGGCTGGAAATTGATTAAAATGAAAAATTTATTTTTATTATTATTGTTTTTTATTTCATCTTTTTCTTTAAGAGGGAAAAATTTAAAAAAATTTGTTTACGTAGAACATTTTGGTTTTTCCCACAGTGGAATATATTTAATCTTATTTGAAGAAGGGGAAGATTATGGTTACAGCTGTTCTATTAGAAATGAACATTTTAGATTGTATT
>JALULU010000454.1 GCA_027040585.1 Acidobacteriota bacterium
ACGTATCTGCAAAAGATAAGGCAACCGGAAGAGAGCAAAAAATCACAATTACCTCTTCAAGTGGATTAACTGAAGAGGAAATTAAGAAGATGATGGAAGAAGCAAAGAAATTTGAAGAAGAGGACAAGAAGAGAAAAGAAGCGATTGAAATAAGAAACATAGTGGACGGATTAACCTATAATCTTGAAAAATTAATTAAAGAGAAAAGAAATGAGATAAATCCTTCGTATGTAAGTGAGGCTGAACAGCTGATAAAGGAAGCAAGGGAAAAAATAAAGAGTGATGTTTTAGATAAAAATCTCTATGAAGGATTAAAATCAAAACTCGAAGCCGTATCTCAAAAAATCGCCACTGAACTTTACCAGAAAGCTGGGGCACAGCAAGGAGGCCCTAATTCACAAGGTGGAACAGGATTTAATGCTGGTGGATCTACAGGACAATCTGCAGATGATTCATCTTCCAAAAAAGGTGGAGATGACGATGTAATCGATGCAGAATATAGAGAAGTTAATTAAAAATCATGACTTTAATTTAAAATATAAAGAGGGAGATTTCTATCTCCCTTTTTTTATTTTATGGTATAATATCCTCAAAATATGAGGAGGAAATTTATGAAAAGGTATTTTTTATTCTTAACTTTATTTTTTCTTTTAATTACAACATTTGTATTTTCAGGTACCATAAAAATTTCAGCCCTTGTAGATGGTTCTGACTATATAAAGATAAAGGGAAATAGTGTATGGGTTGAACACAGAAATTATGAGCCCATAAAAGATTTAAAATATAAATTTGATCCTGAAAGTGGTTTACCAGATGAAGAAGTTTCCATAGATTTAAGAAAAGAAGAGGGAAGTGGCCCTGTAACTATTGTCCAAAAACCATCAAGAGACAACAATTATACACTTACAATTTTGGTCAACAATGACAATGAAGATGTATATCCACAACTATATAAATTCACTGTCTACTTTAAAGAAAGAAATTCAATATATTCTTCTGGAATAGATAAAAGTAAATATGATTTTGTACACTGGCGTGGAAGCGTGGACGGTAAAGTATTTTTAATATTTCACGAAAATAAAGTTGAAACTGAAAGGGAAAGAGGTAAAAAAATTGAAGATATGAGATATTCGTATTCAAACAAAATACCA
>JALULU010000455.1 GCA_027040585.1 Acidobacteriota bacterium
CTGCGTTTATTTCAATTGCACTTTTTGGCATTCCGAAAACAGTACAACTTTTTTCCTCCTGTGCAATTGTAATACCGCCTGCATCTTTAATTTTTAGTAAACCTTTTGCACCATCTGAGCCCATTCCTGTTAAAATTATTCCTGCACATCTATTTTCATAATTTTTTGCAATTTCTGAAAAAAGGTTATTGATAGAAGGCTTAAATCCCTTCACTGCTCCAGCAAATCTGTCTAAAAAGATTATTCCATCCTTTATAACAGGCTGGAAACCGTTTGGAATGAAAAAAATTTTTTCTTCTAAAATTTTTTCGCCATTTTCTGCAATTTTGACGTTTTTGCTTGTAATATTTGAGAGGGTTTTTACAAAATCGTTTAAAAATCCTTCTGATATATGTTGTACGATTATTATGGGAATTTTGAAATTATTGTCTAATTTTTCCAATATTTTTTGTAATGTTTTAGGACCCCCTGTTGAGGCACCAATCCCAATTATATCTATTTTTTGACCTTTGAAATTTGGAATAATTGTTTTAGATTTCCACTGATGAATATGTGGAATAACATTTATTTTGGATACTAACTTTATCTTCTCTATAAGTTCTTTTTTAAATTTTTTGCTTTCTTCTTCATTTATATTAAAAAAATCTATCTTTTCAATATATTCAAGTGCACCAAATTCTATTAATTTAAACTTGTTTTTCACTTCTTCTTCGGAGTATGTGGTAAAAATTATTATTGGCTTTGGTATCTTTGCCATTATTTCTTTTGTGGCAAGAACTCCATTTTTATTTGGCATATCAACATCCATCAAAATTACATCTACGTTTATATTTTCTACCATTTTTACTGCTTCTGTGCCGTCAGTTGCAAAACCTATTATTTCAATTTCACCTTCATCTTTAAGTAAATCTTCAACAAAGGACCTTACAAAATCTGAATCATCTACTACTAAAATTTTTATCTTTTTGCTTTCACTAACCATATTTATATAAGCCTGTTTATTATTCTCAAAAGCTTCATTCCATTAAAGCTTTCTTTAGTAATATAACCATCAACCCCTAATTTTATTGCCCTCAATTTATCTTCATTTGACTCTTTCATTGTTACTATGATTACAGGAATTTTAGAAAATTCTTCCCTCTGTTTTATTTTTTCCACAAAAGTAAATCCATCCATTATTGGCATGTCAATGTCACTTATAATTAAGTCAATATTTTCTTCATCTAACTTTTCAAAAGCATCTAATCCGTTTTCAGCCTCTATCACTTCAAAACCATTCTTCCTAAGTATATTCTTTTCAAGTTCTCTTGTGATGGCGGAATCTTCTACTAAAAGAATCCTTTTAACTTTTTTTACTTCAATATCACTTTTTTCAGGAATTGTGATTTTTCCTTTTATTAAAAATGGATTTAGAATAGGTATTATTGTGGATTTGTGATTTATTCCAAATCCGCTAAATTCTCTAAATTCATTTAAAAAGTCGCTTTTTTTGATTATTACTTCCTCTCTATCTAAAACTGCATCAATAAGTATTGCAATTTTCTTATTTATATCTGAAAATATAATGACTTCACCTTTTTCCATATCAGTATTTAGTTTAAAAAATGGAATCAATTCTCCATCAAAAAGATAAAAATTTTCTTTTTCTCCTCTGACATTGTCTTTTTCAAATATTTCCACAGTCTTTACATTTTCTTCAAGAAATCCAAGGAAATAATCTTTCCACTTAATCACCAATATTTTGTGTGTTGAAATAGAAATGGGTATTTCAATTATTATGGTGGTACCACTGTTTTTATTTGTTTCTATTGCAAGTTTGCCACCTATTTCTTCAATCCTCTGTTTTACCACATCCATTCCTATTCCTCTGCCGGAAATTTCATCTGTTTTCTCTGCAGTTGAAAATCCTTTTTTATAAATTATTGAGAGGGTTTCTTCTTCACTTTTCCTGTCCATTTCTGCTTCTGTGAAAAATCCTTTTTTTACAGCAGTTTCTCTAATTTTATCTGTATCAATTCCTCGTCCATCATCTGAAATTTTTATGGTTATGATACCTCTATTTTCAGTTATTTTTATCTCTATATTTCCCTTTTCTAACTTTCCAAGTCTTTTTCTTTCATCAGGGGATTCTATTCCATGAGAGATGGAATTTCTTATTATGTGAATAAGTGCCTCATTTAATTTTTCTACAACCCGTTTATCCACTTTGCATTGGCTACCAATTATTTTAAGATCTATTTTTTTGCCACATTCAATTGAAAATCTTTTTATGTATGAAGGATAAATATCAAGAATAACACTTAAAGGAATTAGTCGTAAATCAGTTATTTTATCCCAAAGATGATTAAATGCTTTTTGGTGATTCTCTACTGTCTTAAATATTTCATCTTTTTCTTCTTCTAATAGATTTATAAGATCTCTAAATTCAATTAGAAATTTTGGGTCAAATGAAGGTAAGAGTTTGTTGTAAATTTTTTTTAAAGATTTTGTATAAAATATGAAATTTTCTGGTATGTATTCGAGTCTATTCTGTAATACTTTTAAATTGGTGGCAGATTTTAGTATTTCCTTAATATCAATAGCACTTATCTTAAAAACATCAGGTAATTCCTCAATCAGATTTTTTTCAACATCCTTTTTTACATGTGAAATATCTGTGGGAGATTTTTCATCTTTTTTTAAACTTTTTTTTATTTTTTCTCTGAGGTTTATATTAATTTCATTACCAGTATCTTTTTTTACTTCATTTGTTTTTATGTCAAGAAGTTTATTTACATCTTTTTTTAATTCTTCAATTTCTTCGGATATGGAAGTAGATACCACATCTCTTTCTTGAGTAAGTTTTTTTATGATTGTAAGGCTTTTTAATGTTGTATTTATTAAATTTTTTAATGGGATTTGTGTTATTTTATCGGAGTCTTTAAATATATCTTCAAAAATATGTGCAATATCAGATATATTTTTAAAACCAATGATTCTGGCACTTCCTTTTATTGTGTGCATTTCTCTTTTAATATTTGAAAGTATGTTTTCGTCTATATCTCCTTCTGAGATTTTTAAAAGCAAATCTTCTACCTTTTTTATTCTTTCAAATGTTTCCTGTCTAAAGAGGTTGTAATATTTTTCTCTGTCCATAATTTAGGATAACTTACTCCAGGTATAGGCATTAATATCTATCCCCAAAACACCTATTAATTTTTCATTTTCATCAAATATAGGCGCAGATACTGTTATACATTTTTCATTTGTCAAGAGTGAATTGTAAGGCTCTGAAATGAAAGGGGCTTTGGTTTCCATAACTGTATAAAACCATGGCCTTTTAGAGAGATTTAAGTTGGGATCATAAAGAGCTGAGTCATGGGGCATATCAATATTAGAATTTTGTTGGAAAAGTGCAAGATATCCATCAGAGTTGGCTATGTAAATTATTTCAACAAAATCGTGTTTTGAAACAAAGTTTTCAAAAATTTCCTTTGGGGGCCTTTTTATAAAATTCCTAACCTCCTTTTTAGAAGCTGTATTTTTTGCAAGGAATTTTATATTAATATCCGATGGAATAATAAAATTTTGAACTGCCAGCTGTGTTTCAAGTGCTATGTTATTTAATTTATTTGCCTCTTCATTAAATTCTTTAATGGATTCTGCCGTTTGCTTGGCAACCTCTAATATATCTTTTAAAGTAAGTGTTGCCTGATTTGTAGCAGTTGTCTGCTGTTGTGTTGCAAGATAAATTTCTTTTGTAAACTGTGTTGAGGATTTAACAGCGTCAGAAATTGTTAAAAATGTATCCTGTACCTGTTTTGCTTTTTTAGAAGCCACAAGGAATTCATTGTATCCATCTTCAGTTGAAATTATTGTATCTTCAATAGATTTTTGTAACTCTCCAAACATATTTTTTATTTCCTCAACTGCATCTTTAGATCTTGCCGCAAGTTTTCTTACTTCTTGTGCTATTACCCCAAATCTTTCTCCAAATTCACCTGCAGAAGCTGCCTCAATAGATGCGTTTAATGCTAATATATGTGTTTCTGATGATATCGATGTAATTATTTCTAAAATTTTATCTATTTTATTAAATTTCTCTCCAAGAATATTGGCATTTTCGCTTATAGCTTTGATTTTTTCATTCATCCTATTTAGAGAGGAAATATTTTCTGAAATTATTGTACTTCCATTGACTGCTTCTTTTTCAGTTTTTTCTGCAAAAGATGCTAAATCTTTGCTGTTTGTGGAAATCTGCTGAGAGGTCTTTGATAGTTCTTCCATTGTTGTGGTTATTTCTGCAACACTTGCCGCTTCCTCGCTTGAGCCTGAGGAAAGTTCACTTGAGTTTAAGGTTATATTTTGAGCGCTATAACTAAGAACTGCTGATGTCCTTTGTATTTTTTTTAATAAATTGGTGATATTTGTTTTTGTCTCTCTTATTTCATAATAAATATCTTTAAAAATTCCCTTTGCCATCTCTGGATCAACTTTGAAAGAAAGGTCTCCTTCCTTTAGGTAACTTAAAATTTCCTTTACTTCTGTAAGAGCCTTCTTCAACTCCTTGTTCTCTTGATGAATTTTTTTTGAGGTGTTTTGGTATGAATCCCATATGATTTTTACACATATTAGTGCTATTATGAAAAACAAAAGGGCAGGGAAAATCTTTAGCCATATATTTTTAAATTTGAAGAAATTAAGCAGAACAAGCATGAAAAGGGAAAATAACCCAACCGATAAAAAGATTTTTATTTTATCCTGTTTCATTTTTGTTTAACCTCTCTGTGAAATTTTTTATATTGATTATAAAGCCCAATTTGTTTTTAAATGTAAAAAATTTACTAATAAAATTAGCGCCGGTAATTTTGTAAAAGTTTTCTTTTGGGGTAAATGTTTCATATGGGGTAAAATCTATAGATAAAACATTTTCAACTTTAAATTTTGTTCCATTTTTTAAATTAACATAAAGTCTTTTATCTTCATTTGAGAATGAGTCAATATTTTTTACGTCAATTCCCATAAAATAATTTTTGTAGTTAACTAATGTTAATTTTTCCATTTTAAAATCTGCTAATTTAACGACATTAGATGACATAGCTAATACTCCTGCAGATAAAATTAAAGAAATTTTATTAGATAAAGGAGGTGAAAAATTTGCATTTCATAATCCAGCAACTTGA
>JALULU010000456.1 GCA_027040585.1 Acidobacteriota bacterium
ATTTTGTTTAATGATTTGACAAATAAAATATTTGGTGCCAGGCACCTTTTTTATATGCATTTTGTTTAATGATTTGACAGAATGTGTATCATTTTGTTTAATGATTTGACAGAATGTATTTTTTTTACTAAAATTTCTGTATGGACTATAAAGAAATTTTTGAACTTCATTTATTAGCTCTAAAAGAGGTAGAAAGATACAAAAAGAAAAGGCTTTTATTTGATGAAATTATGAAGGAAAAGGGAAAGCACTTTTTGGGAATAATTGGACCAAGAGGTGTGGGAAAAACAGTTCTACTGAGGCAACTTGCGAAGGAATTAAAAAATAGTTTGTATATATCTTTAGATACCTTATTAGATGGTTCCTTTGATTTGTTTGAGTTTGTTAAAAATGGTTTTGAAAACTATAAAATAAAGATTTTTTTGCTTGATGAAATCCATTACCTGAAAAATTTTTCAAGAGATCTAAAAAAAATCTATGATTTTTTAGACGAAGTAAAGGTAATTTTTACAAGTTCAATTGCGTTGTGGATGATGAAAAGTGAAGTAGATCTTTCAAGAAGGGTTAAAATAATACCTCTTGGGCCCTTTAGTTTCAGGGAGTTTTTGTGGTTTAAACAGAATATAAATATAAAAGATTTCACAATCAAAGATTTAGTTGAAAATAAATGGGATAGGGAACTGTTAAAGTATGAATTCCATTTTGAAAATTATTTGAAGGGTGGGCTTTATCCATTTTCACTTGAAGAACCTCATTCTTTAGATCTTTTTAAAAACATTTTAAACAGAGTTATAACGGGTGATATACCCACTGTTAACAGAGATATGAAGGTTAGTGAAGTGGAAAAAATAAAAAACGTTGTTGATTTTGTTGGTAAATCACATTCAGAGGATATTAATTATACAACCATTTCTAAAAATCTTGGCATAACTAAATATAAGGCCAATCAATATGTCACTATCCTCAATAAAAGCTTTATTTTAAACATCATAAAACCTTATGGTACAAATGTCATCAGGGAACCTAAAATTCTTATGCATCTTCCCTATAGGCTTTTGTATAGAGATTACAAAGATTGTTTAGGTCCTTTAAGAGAGGATTTTTTCTGTGAGGTTATGAAATTACTAAGGGCTGATTTTTATTACCTTAAATCAAAAAGAGGAGAAAAAACTCCTGATTTTCTATTAAGAGAATGTAAAAACATAGTTTTTGAAATTGGGGGAAAAGGAAAGGGAAAAAGTCAATTTAAGGGATACGATTCGAAAAATATTAAAAAAGTTATTTTAACACACCCTTATCACCCTGGGAAAATACCACTTTTTTTAATTGGAATGATGGGAAAATTTAATCTTTCTTAATCTTCTCCTCATACTTTTTTGCCTCTCTTATGAAAATTGAGTAACCAGAAAAAATTGAAAATATCAGTCCCCTCATTCCATCTAAAAATCCAAGTTTTAAAAAGTAGGATTTAAAAAATCTAAATGGTGGTGAAAAAATCATTTTAAAAAATGAAAATTTTCTCTCCGATTTATCAAGTTCAGCGTATTTTATTATCCTCTCAAGGTGCTCCTTTAGATTTTTATATGAATAGTGATATAGATCTCCCTTTAATTTTTTTATTTTTACTTCTTTTGAAAATATAAGTCCTTCGTGCAATTTCTTATTGTCCCACCTGCAATGTTCTCTATTAAAAATTCTTATTTTATATTCAGGATAATACCCTCCGTGATTTAAAAATCCATTTAAATACCAGGTTCTACGGGGAATTTTATAGGCATACTCACTAAAATCTTTTATCTTTGAAACTTCAACTATTGACCTTTTGAGTTCTTCTGAAACCACCTCATCGGCATCTATTGATAGAATCATTTTGTTTTTTGCTTTTTCATTTCCAAAGTTTTTCTGATCCCCATAAGTTGTAAAATCCCTCTTAAAAATTTTTGCACCAAATTTTTTAGCAATTTCTGTGGTTCTATCATCTGAATTTGAATCAACAACAACTATTTCATCCACGAAATCAAGGCTTTTTAAACATCTTTCAATATTTCCCTCTTCATTAAAAGTTATAATTACAGCAGAAATCTTCTCCATTACTCAAACTTCTCAAATTCCTCAATCATTTCTTTAATAAACTCTATCCCCTTTTCCCAAAAACTTTTGTCATTTAAATCTTCATCAACAATTTTTGCAAGTTCATAGGGGCTCTTACTTCCACCACTTGATAGGATTTCCTTATATTTTTTTATAAATTCTTTACCATCGCCACCACTTTTGATTTCATCTTTATACTTTTTAAAAAGTGCAATTACAAAGAGTTCACCAAAGGAATAGGCATAGCAATAAAATCTGTAGTGAAAAAAGTGTGGGATTGATGACCAGTTCCACTTTTGAACATCAAAGAAGTCAATGGAATTTCCATACATTTTTACCATCTCTTCCCACCAGATTTTACTCATTTCCTCTTCAGATATAAAGCTTTCATAACTTTTTTTGTATGCTCGATATTCAAATAATATGTACATTATCTGTCTGTATACAGTTGCAATTATATCCTCTATCTTTGAGGAGAGTAAATTAAGGAGGATATCCTTTATCTTTGTCTTTTTCTTTAAATTCTCAGTTAAAAGCATTTCTCCAAAAACTGAGGCAGTTTCAGCAACAACAAGGGGTGGATGAAAATTTAAATATGTATTTTTTGAAGCGTAAATATCATGTATACCATGTCCAATTTCATGTGCAAGTGTGTATACATCCCTCAACTTTGAGGTGTAATTAGCCATAATAAAGGGATTTATATTGGGTGCAATACCATAACAATATGCTCCTCCCATTTTCCCTTTTTTGATCTCAGCATCTATCCAACTTTTTTCAAAAAAATCCTTTGCATATTTTCCAAATTCATCGTCAAAATTTTTATATGCCTCAATTACCATTTTTGCAGCTTCCTTGTAGGGAATATTTTCCAATTCCTTTCCCATCGGGGCATATAGGTCTGAGCCCTTTAATTTTTCTTTTCCCATTAACTTTGCCTTTTTGAGATAGTACCTTTCAACTAAAGGATAACTACTTGTGATAACCTCAGTCATCAGGTCAAAGGTTTTCTTTTCAATCTGATTTGAAATGTGTGTTGGTTCCATTGGGTCAGAATATTTTCTGATATTTGATTCCACAATGTGATCTTTGACAATGTTGTTGTAAATGGAGTTAATAATTTTCCCAAATTCTTCATATTTTTGGTAGTATACCTTTGTTGCATTTTCCCTTACCTTCTCCTCTGGATGGTAAAAAAGCCCCCTTATTTCTGAACCTGTAAGGGCCTTTAATTCCCCATCAATTTCAAGGTTAAATGTAAAATCTGATGTTATTTCGTTGTAAAGCCTTTCAAAACCATTTGCCCCTGTTAAATCCTTTTTCTGGATTATAATCTCCTCTTTTTCACTTAACTTGTGAGGTTTTTGCCTCCTTAAATTTTTGAGGTAGTTTTTGTATTCATCTAAATCCTTATGATTTAAAATATTATCAAAATCCTCATCCTTTAAATCAAGTAATTCAAGTTTAAAAAACGCTGTTTTTTCATAAATTTCAGCTGAAATCTCTTCAGATTTTATGAGTAGGCTTTTATATTCTGGATTTTGTGTATCAACTGAGAAGAGTAAATATGCATAAGCAGAAACCTTTCCCATTAGTGTGAGTATTTTCTCAAGGTCTTTAAAACCTTTTTTTACAGTTTCCGGGTCTTTTAGTTTACCTCTATACTTTTTTTCAAACTCATTTGAAAGTGATTTTGCACTGTTTAAATCTTTTTCTATTTTTGGATCTTTAATGTCACTATAGAGACTTGATAAATCCCAATTCATACTGTACATTTTTTCCTCCTATTGGGAAATTTGATATAAAAAAGTGATAAAGTCTAACAGATTTATTTTTGAGTCCCCATTTATGTCAGAAACATCTTCTAAAAAATTGGTGACTTTAATATTTCCAATGAGTTCATTTTTTAAAATAATTAAATCTGAAGAATCAACAACCCCATCTCCATTTAAATCCCCTTTAACACTTACAATCTGACAGGTTGGATCAACTTCTTCAATCTTAACATCGTCAATATACCAGCCATTTCCACCATTTGAACCATTAGCTGCAGCCCTAAATCTTATGTAAATGGTTTTACCTGCAAAGTCTGAAAGGTCAACAATGCTTTCCTTTAAGTGGGTTGATAATGTCCCCCCTGAAAAAGCCATTCTTCCTGCAATTGCTGAAGATGGAATATCTTCATTCCTTACAATTTTTATTTTATATCCATTTTGTATGAAATAATTTCCAAGGTCTGTAAATGTATTTCCATTATCAGTGGATATCTCAACGACACCGCCATCCTCTAAAAATTCAAACTGATATGTATGGAAAAAGTGAAGGTAGTAGAGTTTACCTGTAGAAAGTGTAATGGGTCCTAAAGTCAAATAGCTATCCTGCAATATTGGGGGATCAAAAGCATAAAAACTGTGAGTTTGTGAATGATTATAAGGTGTTTCCATTATTTTCCATCCATAACTTTGAAATCCACTCCCGATGGATGTACTCCACTCTGGGTTTCCACCACTTTCAAAATCGTCAAAGAAAAGGTCGGTGGAGGTGATATTTCCAACTTGAAGTTCTGCATTAAATATAAATTCAAGATCACTGTTATAAACATCAATTTTAAATTTCGCTTTTTTGCCACATATAAAATTTTTTCCAATTTCAAATACAATGGGTTCATTGACAGGTATAATTGCCCCTCCTGATGGTAGATTATCCAAAGAGACTTCATCATTTAGCATATTAATTCCATTTGAGATAGGTGTCACCTTTATATATACCTTTCCGCTATCTTCATTTCCAGTATTATAGAAACTCATATTTAATTTATAAATTTCACCTAAATCAGCAGTGTCATCTCCATTTCCTTCCACTTCACTGAATGTGGGTATATACATATTTATAAAAGGTCCATTACTTCTACAATCTCCTTGAGTTAAAATACCATGTCTATAAAAGACATTGTAAATAAAGGTTAAATGCTCACCATTATAAAGATTTCTATCCGCCTCAATTATTGAAAGGGCACCATTTCTAAAACTTGTAGAAGGTGGCAT
>JALULU010000457.1 GCA_027040585.1 Acidobacteriota bacterium
CCTAAAATATAGGGCCACAGTGGAAATTTTTTATTTTGATCAGATAAAACATCATTAAAAAATTCATCTTCCATCACTTAGTTCCTCCAAAATGATCATATCCATCATCGGAAACTTCAATATATTTCCCATTCTTATTTAAAAAATAAAGGAAATTTTCTTTCTTCTTAACAAACTTTCCAATTACAGCAACTTTTCTATGTGGAAATTTCTCTCTAAACCTCTCTAAGAAAAAAGGTAAATCTTTCTCCCCTATTGAAAATAACAACTCATATTCTTCACCGCTTTTTAAAAAATCATCTCGGGTTATCTCTTTATAATCTGAAATCTTTTCAATTTCATCTAAAAATAATGAAGCGCTCAAATTTGATTCCCTGCATAGGTTTTTTAAATCCCTTAAAATACCATCACTTATATCTATACAACAATTAACAACACCAATATTTACCAGAAACTTACCAATATCAATAAGAGGCTCAGGCGCCAAAAATTTCATAACATCAGCATCTGAAAGAATCTTCTCAGATATACCGTTTTTATAAACTTTCTCCATACCGATTTTTGCACAGCCATCTCCCAACGTACACAAAACAAGATCTCCCAATTTTGCCCCTTTCCTCATTAAAACATTTTTTCCTGTAACCTTACCAATAACAGTGGCAGAAATAGATATTTTTTCTCCATTACTTAAATCCCCACCTGCCAAAATTACATTATATTTTTTAAGAACCTCCTTTACCCCTCTAAAAAATTCCTCTAACCAGGAAAATGGTAAGCTCTCCCTTAAAACCAAACCTAAAAAAAATAATACAGGATCCCCCCCCATTGCAGCAATATCACTTAAAGTTGAATTAACAACTCTTTTTCCAAGAAAAATGGGAGGAATTTTTGAAAATTTAAAATGGACATCTTCAACCATCTGGTCGAGAGATATTAAAAAATTATTAAAGACTGCACAGTCATCTCCAATAATTTTCTCTCCCCCATTAAACTCTTCCTTTAAAAAATCTATCAATGAAAATTCATCTATCACTTTTTCTTTAAAACCAGATCTAAAACTTCCTCAATTTGTTTAACGTAAAAAAATTTAAGTCCTCTTACTGCAAATTTTGGAAGGTCTAAAACATCTTTTTTGTTTTTAAATGGCACAATTATCTTTTTTATCCCAACACGTCTTGCGGCAAGGACCTTTTCTTTTATTCCACCAACTGGAAGGACGTCTCCCCTTAAGGTAATTTCACCCGTCATTGCAAAATCTTTGCTTATCTTTCTACCACTTCCTACTGAAACTATAGCAGAAACAATTGTAACCCCAGCAGATGGACCATCTTTTGGAATACTTCCTTCAGGAACGTGTATATGAATATCTTTTTTCTCAAAAAAATCAGCAGGCACACCATATTTTTTACCTTTGGCTTTAACCCAGCTAAAGGCAGCTCTTGCAGATTCCTGCATTATTTCTCCAAGATGACCTGTTAAAATAAGATTTCCCTTCCCATTTAAGGAAAGTGCCTCGATAAATAAAATATCACCACCTGCAGGTGTCCAGGCAAGTCCTATGGCAACACCCACTTTATCCTCTTCAGGAATTTTGTCCTCTAAAATCTTTTCTGGTCCTAAAAATTCACTTACTACATCAGCAGTTACAACAATATTTTTTAATTCATTGTTCACAATTTTTACTGCAATTTTTCTCAATATGGCAGCAACTTTTCTCTCTAAATTTCTAACACCCGCTTCAAAGGTGTAACTATTTATAATCTTTAAAATTGCTTTGTCTTCAAATTTAACCTGTGTTTTTTTAAGCCCAACTTCTTTTAACTTCTTTGGCACAAGAAATTTTTTGGCTATATGTAATTTTTCATATTCTGTATATCCGCTTAAATATATCACCTCCATTCTGTCAAGAAAAGCAGGCTGTATTGTATCTGTTATATTTGCTGTGGCAATAAAAAATACCTTTGATAGATCAAATGGAAGCCCAATATAATTATCCACAAAGGAGAAGTTTTGTTCAGGATCGAGAACTTCAAGAAGTGCACTGGACGGATCCCCTTTAAAGTCAATTCCTATTTTATCAACTTCATCTAACATAAAAACAGGATTATCCGTGCCAGCCTGTATAATTCCCTGAATAATTTTTCCGGGGTATGCCCCTACATAAGTTTTTCTATGTCCTCTGATTTCAGCCTCATCGTGTACACCACCTAAAGAAACTCTAACAAATTTCCTTCCAAGGGCAGACGCTATTGATTTTCCAAGGGATGTTTTACCTACCCCTGGAGGTCCAACAAAACATAAAATAGGTGATTTTTTATTATTGGACAGCTTCATTACCGCAAGATACTCTATGATTCTATCTTTAATCTTTTCAAGATCATAATGGTCTTTATCGAGAACTTTCCGTGCTTTCACTAAATCAAGATTGTCTTTGGTGGATTTTTCCCAGGGAAGAGAAAAAACATAATCAAGCCAATCCTTTGTAACTGATGCCTCAAGGGAGTCCGATTGCATTCTATTGAGCCTTTTTAACTGTTTAAAGACTTCATCCTTTGCTTCAGATGGCATTTTACTCTTGTGAAGTTTTTTCAAATATTCTTTAATCTCTTTTTCAAACTCATCCTCTTCATTTTCTCCCAATTGTTCTTTGATGGCTTTAAGCTGTTCCCTTAAAAAATATTCCTTTTTAGACTTTTCTATTTTAGCCTGAGTTTTATTTAAAATTTCCTGTTGAATTTTTTGAAGTTGTATCTCTTTCCTTAAAAACCTAAAAACCTTTTTTAAACGAGTCAGGGGGTTTGTAATCTTTAAAAGAGAATAAGCCTCATTTAATTTCAAATTAAGAATTCCTGCAATTATATAAGACAACTTCCCTGGATCATTTATTCCATTTAGCACTTCAACAATTGGGGGGGTTAAAAAGTTATTAAATTCGTTTAACTTATGCAGTGTATCTTTAACACTTCTTATAAAAGCTTCTTCCTGTATTTTGCTCCTCGTCTTATAAGACACATCCTTTACAATCTTAAATTTCCCCTCTAAAAATTCAACCTTATCTACAATATCCAAAAATCTCACACGCTCAAGGCCATTAATAACCAACCTCATACTTCCATCAGGAATTTTAATCATTTTTATTATAATCCCCAGCACACCATAATCATAAAGATCCTCTTTGTCTGGATCATCAACATTAATCTTCTTTTGAGTGGCGATAAGGATATATTTTTCTGTATTTGAAAGGGAGTAATTTACAGCATTTATTGATTCACGTCTTCCCACATAAAGTGGCAATACCATACCCGGAAAGAAAAACATATCTCTAAGTGGTAAGATGGGAAGATTAGAATACTTTTCAAATGCATCATTATTTTCCAATTTTACATTCAATATATCGGGATTACTCAAATCGCCAATTCCAGTCATAATTATTACTCCTTTATTTCCACTGAACAGGTATTTTATGGATTTCTTTTCCTTCAATAATTTTAGGTAAAAACACTTTTAACACGCCATTTAAATATTCTGCTTTAGCTTCTTTGATATTAATACCTCCCTCAAGCTCAATCTCAAGGCTAAATTCTCCACAAATTCTTTCTAACCAAACATATTTTACATTATCCTCAACGTCAATGTTAAAGTCCTTTTTATAACCAGATATAGTTAAAATCTTATTAGAATAAGCGACATTTAAACTATCTTTATCAACTCCCGGAATTTCAAGAACCACTACAAATTTGTCAGAAAATTCAATTATATCAAATATAGGTTTCCATACTAAAGATTTACCCTCCCCCATCATTTCCATAATATTGAACATTAAAGGGTCATTAAAAATTGAGTTAATCTTTTTCTCTCCCATTGCTCTCACCATTTAAATAACATATTTTTTTCAATTCATCAAAAAACTCATCCACATCTTTAAATTCCCTGTAAACAGAGGCAAATCTTATATAGGCAACTTTGTCTAACTTTTTTAGTTCTTCAATCACTATCTCACCTATTTCACCTGTAGGTATCTCATTTCTATTTTGATTATTTAAAAAAAACTCAATTTTATCAACTATCTGTTCAATTTTATCAACTGAAATAGGTCTTTTTTCACAGGCTTTTCTCAATCCGCTAAATAACTTTTCCCTGCTAAATTTCTCTCTCCTTCCATCTTTTTTCACAACCATGAGAGAAAAACTCTCCACCCTTTCATATGTTGTGAACCTTTTCTTACATTTTTTACACTCTCTTCTTCTCCTGACTGAAGAACCATTTTTTATTTCCCTTGAGTCCACCACTCTATCTTCGTTAAATCCGCAATAAGGGCATTTCATTTTAATCTTCTTCTAAAGAAAGAATTCCAATATTTGGAAAATTCCTATATCTTTCATCATAATCCAGCCCATAACCTACTACAAAAGCGTCAGGAATCTCAAATCCCAAATAATCAATTTTCACATCTATCTCCCTTCTTGAAGGTTTACTTAAAAGAGAACAGAGTTTTATAGATTTTGGTTTTCTCAAATCAAACAATTTAAATAAATAGTCAATTGTGTGACCGGTATCAATTATATCTTCTACAATTATCACGTCCCTCCCTTTGATGGGATTATCAAGATCTTTCACCAAATGAACTCTTCCTGTATATTGTGTACCTCCATTATAACTTGACACTGAAAGATAGTCTATTGTGAGAGGAATTGTTATATTTCTAATTAAATCCGAATGAAAAATACTCGCTCCTTTTAAAATACATATTAAATGTGGCAAAGTATTCTTATAGTCTTTTGAAATTTCCTCTCCAAGTTCCTTAACCCTTTTTTTTATCTCTACATCTTTTAAAAGTATTTTTTCAATTTTTTCTTTCATACTAAAACTCCTAAAGATTACTCAGCAATAGGTAAAGTGAAATAAAATGTGCTTCCTTTTCCAAATTTACTTTCAGCCCACATTTCTCCACCCATTACTTCCACAAATTTCTTAGAAATAGAAAGGCCTATCCCGGTTCCTTTCCTGCCATCAACTTGATAAAAATCTTCAAAAATTCTATCCAACTCATCATTTTTTATGCCAATCCCCGTATCCTCAACAGCAATTAAAACCATATCCTCCTTTTCACTGTATCTTGAAGCTTTAACCCT
>JALULU010000458.1 GCA_027040585.1 Acidobacteriota bacterium
ACGTTAAAGAAATTAAAAAAGAAAAAAGATAAAGAGAAAGAAAAAAATAAAAATAAAAATAATAAGAAAAACAAAAATAATCAAAAGAAAAAAGAAAACCAGAAGAACAAAAACAATCAGAATAAAAAAAAAAACAAAAAGAATAGAAAGAACAATGAAAAGAAGAAGAAAAAGAATCAGAAAAAGGAAAACAAAAATAAGAACAAAGAACAACAGAAGGCTAAAAGTAAGAATGAGAATTTAAAAAAGCAAAATAAGAAAATAAACAGTGAGATACTTGAAGGGCTAAAAGAGGATGAAAAGAAAATGCTTTTAAAACTTCTACATCAAAAGTTTAAAAATGTAAAAAAGAGTAAAAGGGATTGGTAAAAATGAGAAAAAGAATTTTAATCATAGCAATTACAATTGGCTTTTTTTTGATATTTAATAATAATTTAATGGCGCTTAATAAAGTGTCTGCTTATGTGGACTCAAAGGTAATTGGTATTCAAGATTTTTTAACTCTTACCATAAAGGTTGAAGGAGAAAATAGCAGTTCAGCAGAGGTTAAAAATCTTGAAAATTTAGATAATTTTTCTATAATTTCTGGTCCAAATGTGTCAACACAGGTCAGCATAATTAATGGAAGTTTTTCATCCAGTAAAACATTTACTTATCAACTTTCGCCAGAAAAGATTGGAACATTTAAAATAGGTCCATTTACTGTTTATGTAAATGGAAAGACCTATACAATTTCAGGTATAACTATAAAAGTTGTAAAGGGAAAGTTAAAGAAACAAACACAAACTCAGTCGCCCTTTAGTTTTTTTGATAATTTTGATAATTTCGATAACTTTGGTAATGAATTTCCTTTTGGCGGGAGAAGAAGGAGAAAAATTGATCTTTCTAATGATATCTTTTTAAAAATGGAAGTGGATAAAAAAAGTGTTTATGTTGGTGAGCCCCTTGTCGCAAGCCTTGTGCTCTATTTTAGAGAGCCAATTGCATCAGCGAATTTTTTAAAAACAGGTTCAATGGATGGTTTCTGGATATATGAACCTCCTGCTCCTAAAAAACCTGAGCAGGAGAATGTCTACTTAAATGGAAGGACTTTTGTAAGATACGTAATAAAAAAGTGGGTGTTAATACCTACAAAAAGTGGAACGCTTAACATAAACCCATGGATTATGTCCCTTGTTGTAAGGGTGAATGACTCATTTTTTGATTTTGGAAGAGATATAACAGTAAAGAGGAAAAGTAATCCTGTTAACATCAATGTTTTAAACACACCTAAAGAAGGAATGCCTCAAAATTTTTCAGGACTTGTGGGAGATCTCAAACTAACTGCACAGATTAAGAAAAAAAATTTAAAAGTAGGGGATGCAACGACCCTTAAAATTGTCATATCTGGAAGTGGAAATTTATATACCTTTTCTGGAATAAACTTAGAGAGTCCAGATGGACTTAGAGTTTACAGTCCAAAGGTGAATACGGTTCAAAAATTGATTAATGGTAAATATTTCGTAGAAAAGACATTTGAATACATAATTATTCCAGAGAGAGAAGGGAAGTTTAAAATAGGTGGCGTTAAAATTCCATTTTTTAATTATTTAACAAAAGATTATGAGTATTTGAAAATTCCTGAATTTACGATTAATGTAAGTAAGGGCAATGGCAATTTTCCACTAAATGTTGGTAGTGGTATATTTCAGCAGTCTCCAAGACTTTTAAGTAAAGATATAAATTTTATAAAGATGAATTTTAAACTTAAGGATGACTCGAAATTTTTATGTGATTTATTTATTTTCTGGTTAATTTTAATTTTGATTTTATTGATTAATTCAGGAGCTATTGCTTTTACTATGAGAAGAGAAAAGTTAATTTCAAATATCTCTGAATATAAGAAAAGCGTGGCTTTTAAGAACTTTCAAAAAGAGATGAAAAAATGTGAGAAAATTAAAGAAAAATCAGAAAAAATCAATTGCTACTATAACTCTATAAATTCATATCTTAAGGATAAATTTACACTTTCTGCAATTGAAATTTCAAGAAACAATTTGAGAAAAATGCTTATTGAAAGAGGAATTAATGAAGAAACTGTTGAAAAATTAATTTCTATATTAAATATGTGTGAAGCGGCTAAATTTGTAAAAAGTGAATTGGATAAGATTGACGTTGCAAAATCATTTATGGAAACGAAGCAGTTAATAAATGATCTGGAAAAGGAGGTAATTGAAGTTGAAAACAAATAAGTTTTTATTGATATTTATTATATTTTTATTTTCATTTTCTCTTATTTTTTCAAATGGTAAATTAAACAGAGCAAACAATTTATATTCTAAAGGGAAATATAAAGAAGCACTGAATTTATATTTAAAAGTTGCCAATAACAAAAAATTACACAATGCATATTTATATTACAATATTGGCAATTGTTATTTCAGGATGGGAAAACTGCCAGAGGCAATTTTATATTATGAAAGGGCACATCTCCTTAAGCCAGATGACAATGAGATTAGTTTCAATCTAAATTATGCAAGATCTTTTTTAAAGGATAAATTTAACGTTAAGGTTGAAAATCCACTTGAACTTATTTCCTACAAAGTGTTACACATTTTTTCAATAAATTTTCTCTCATACATTTTCTTGATTTTATTTTTTCTCTTAAATTTTTTTTTTTTTTTCTATTTTAAAAATAGAAAAAGGGAAAAGAGAAGAAAGTATCTCTATATTTTTGTCTCACTTTTTATAATTACAATAATATTTGCTTCAATGTTAGTAATTCGGGTTGAGACCTTTAAAAATTTTAATTATGGTATCGTTATGAAAAACAACTCAGAGGTATTTAGTGGGCCAGGAAAGAATTTTACACATCTATTTACGTTAAATGGTGGCACTAAAGTTAAAATTATTGAAAAAAAGGATAATTTCTACCACATAAAGGCAGGAAAAGGATTTGAGGGTTGGGTGAATTTAAATAATGTAAATAAAATTAAGAATTTTTAAAATGTTCTATATTGGTACTTCTGGATTTTACTACAATCACTGGATTGGAAAATTTTATCCAGAGGATATTAAAAAGAGGGATTTCTTTGACTTTTATGTGAAAAAATTTAATTCTGTTGAGTTAAATTCTACCTTTTACAGACTCCCAAATGAAAAAACCATTTTAAGCTGGGAAAGAAGAAGTGGTAAAGATTTTAAATTTTCAATAAAGATGTGGAGGAAGATAACCCATTATAGGAAATTAAAGGGAATTGAGGAGGATATAAATCTGTTTATTGAGAGAGTAAAACCCTTAGGTAAAAAGCTCGGTGTGGTTTTAATCCAGCTTCCTCCATCGATTCATAAGGATCTGGAACTCCTTGAGGATTTTTTACAAAAATTACCCAAAAATTTTAGGTATGCCATTGAATTTAGACATAAGTCGTGGTTTAGTGAGGATGTTGAAAACATTCTTAAAAGGTATAACATATCCTTTTGCTCAGTTAGCATGCCAGAGCTTCCCGATGATATTTTTGTAACTTCAGATTTCATTTACTACAGATTTCACGGGAAAAAAACGCTTTACAATTACAATTACAGTGAAGAGGAATTGAGGGAATTTGTAGATAAATTAAAACTACATTTACACAAAGTTAAGGACACTTACATTTTCTTTAATAACGACTTTAACTGCTATGCACCTTTTAATGCAGATTTACTTAAAGAGTTGTTTTTAGAATAATTTCCTTTATATTTTTATTCATCTAATTTAAAATATAATATTAAATCATTACAGGTGATATTTATGCAAAATTTTAAGAAAAAAGTACTAAAAGTACTATATGTTTTCTTCATTTTTTCTCTCACTTTATCACTTTATTCAAAGGACTATTCAAAAATTGGGGGGCTCAATTTCTTTTCCACAAAATCTGAGGTTGCCCTTGGTAAAAAATACAATGCTGAACTTCAACAGAAACTCCCAATAATACACAATAGGGAAATTAGCGAATACATAAATATGCTTGGGAATAAACTTGTGGAGCACTGCAAGAGAAGAGACATTACCTACCATTTTTATGTTGTAAATACCAGCGATGTAAATGCCTTTGCTGTCCCAGGTGGTTTTATCTATGTTTACAGAGGATTGATTGAAATGTGTCAGAACGAGGGAGAACTTGCAGGGGTTTTAGGCCATGAGATTGGACACGTGGTTGCAAGGCACTCAATGAAACAACTATCAAAAAAGTTGCTGATTGGAGGAATATTATCAGGTGTTACACTTGCAATAAGCAGAAAAAGCAGAAAGTGGGCAGAAATAACCTCACTTGCAGGTGGTGTAGGATTTTTTCTAACAGAACTTAAATATAGTAGAGATGATGAAAGACAGGCTGATTATCTTGGAATTCAAGAAATGTATGATGCTGGATATGATCCCCATTGTATGGTAACTTTCTTTGACAAGATGGAAAAACTATCTAAAAAGAGCAAAACAGGTGGATATCCCTCTTTTTTAAGAACACATCCACTTACAAAGGAGAGAATAAGGAATGCTGAAAAAGAGATTGAAAAACTTGATTATTCAGGTAATGGCATAAAAAATAGTGTAAGTTTTAATTATTTTAAAGATGAGTTTAGATATTTACCAAAACCACAAAAAAATGTTTTAAGACGAATTTCTAATAAAAATGGTTTTAGTAGCGGTAATAGAAGTTATTCGGGATCCTCAAATTCGAGAAATTATTCAACAACTAAAGTTATAACGATTCCCGGAAATACAGTGTGGAAAAATACAGGAATTTATTTAAGCAAAGGTGATGTAGTTGAAATAAGGGCAGGGGGAAGAGTTTATTGGAAAAAGAGAAGTAATGAAAATTGTGGCCCAGATGGTGCTCCTGGGACAAAGGGTGGATTTTTCAAACCTATTAGTTCACTTCTCACAGGTTGTTTAATTGGTAAAATTGGGAACAGTGGCTATTTTAAAATAGGAAGTTATAGAAAGTTTATGTCTAAAGTTAATGGCTATCTTTTCCTTGGAATAAATGACGATAATAATTTTGATAATAGGGGTAAATTTTTCGTAAAAATAAGAGTTAATGGAAGATAAAAATTTTGAAATAATATACCACACGGCTGATGTTGGTGTTAAAGTTTGGGGAAAGACTTTAAAGGGGGTTTTTAAAAATAGTGCAAAATCACTACTTACCTTAATATCAGATGTCAAAAAAGTAGAGCCATCAATAAAAGTTAAGGGAAGGGTTGAAGGGGATGATATTGAAGAATTGCTCGTAAATTTTTTGAATGAGATAATTTTTATTCACGAAATGGAGAATATGGTTTTTAGTGATGTTGAAATAACATCTTTCAATAAGAAAAAAGTTAATTTTACCCTTTTTGGAGAAAAATATAATCCTGAAAAGCATTCCATAAACTTTGGTGTTAAAGCATGTACTTATTATGGTCTTAAGATAAACAAAAAAGATTCTATTTTTGAAACAAGAATAATTTTTGATACGTAATAATTTTATTACTTATGAAAAAAGTTTTTCTGATATAATTTCAGTTTATATTTGAAAATATTAAATTGGGTTTTTTATGAGAAATGTTGTTGCAGTTATACTTGGAGGAGGGCAGGGTACAAGATTATTTCCCCTTACAAAGCTTAGATCGAAACCAGCAGTTCCACTTGCTGGAAAATATAGACTTATAGACATTCCAATAAGTAACTGTATAAATTCTGAAATTAGAAAGATTTTTGTCCTTACTCAGTTTAACTCTGAATCATTAAACAGGCATATTAGTGAAACCTATAGATTTGATATGTTCAGTGAAGGATTTGTAGATGTATTAGCAGCGGAACAGACAATTGAGTGCAGGGATTGGTTTCAGGGGACAGCTGATGCAGTAAGGAGGACGCTTCATCATTTTGTATCAAAAAATATTGATTACATACTTATTTTATCCGGCGATCACCTTTATAAAATGGATTATAGAAAATTTATTAACTACCATATAGAAAAAAATGCAGATATAACTATTGGTACAATCCCGGTTGTTGAGGATGAGGCAGGTGGATTTGGTATTATGGAAATAGATAATAATTTCAGGATAAAAAGCTTTCATGAAAAGCCAAAGGGTGAACTTTTAAAATCCTTAAAATTTGATCTTTCTAAATTTATAAATGAAAAAAATTCCAATAAAGAATTTTTAGCCTCAATGGGTATTTACGTCTTTAACAAAGAGACTCTTGCTGAACTACTTAAAAACTACAATTTTATGGATTTTGGAAAAGAAGTAATACCCTTTGCAATTAGAAATAAAAGAGTTTTTTCGTTTCTATTTGATGGTTATTGGTCAGATATTGGTACAATTAAGTCTTTCTTTGAAGCTAATTTAAAGTTGACAGACGCAAGACCAGTTGTTGATTTATACAATGCAGATACTCCCATTTATACACATGCAAGGTTTTTACCTTCTTCAAAAGTAGTTAGCTGTAAAATTAATAATTCAATTGTTTCAGAAGGATGTATTTTAAATGGTGCAAAGATAGTTCGTTCAATAATTGGAATAAGGGCTAAAATTGGCAGAGGGAGTGAGATTATCAATTCAATAGTTATGGGTGCCGATTATTATGAAAATGTTGCAGAGTTAAATCACAACAGATTTGAGGGTATCCCAGACGTTGGTATAGGAAACAATTGTGTTATTCAAAATGCAATAATTGATAAAAATGTAAGAATTGGTGATAATGTTACCATAACCAATTATAAAAAAATAAAAAATCTGGACAAAGATTTTTTGTATATAAGAGATGGAATAGTTGTAATTCCAAAAAACTCTATTATTCCAAATAATTTTGTAATATAAACTTTGGAGGTTTTTATGAAAAGATTTGAAATTTTATTTTTTACATTGATTCTGGGTTTTTTTTCTCTTTTTTGCTTTGCTGTCCAACAAGGCAAAGAAGTTAAGAAAAATACATTTTTAAATGAGTTTCAGAACTATCAAAAATTGTCTATGACAAAAATGAGAAGTATTAGATCAAGGGCTGACTATATGGCTTTTAAGACCTGGAAAAAAGATGAGTTGAAAAAACTTTTAACTATGCTACAAAAATCAAAAATTACACCTGATATGTATAGTGCTGCAGTTGAGGTTTTCTTTGAAAATGACAGATTAAATGGTGCAATAAAATATGCAAAAATTTTGATTAAATCAAATAAAGCAAATGACGATGTTTACTATGCACTAATTGAGTCTTACTTAAAAAAGGGAGATGTATTACTTGCTGAAAACACCTTTAATAAAATTTCGACTAAAATAAAAAATAAAAATTTAAAGGGTGAACTTGAGGGGGATCTTGCTGATATGCTTATGAATAAAGGTTATTTTAAAAAAGCAGCAAAGCTCTATAACAGTGCAATGAAAGATTCAGGTAGAAAAGAGTATAAGGACTATTTTTTGGAAGGATATTTAACTGCACTTTATAAGTCAGGTGAAAAGACAAAAGCAAACAAGTTAATGGACGAGAAAATAGGAGAATTAAACAAAAGTGGAGATAGTAGAGGGGCTAAAAATATTGAAAAGTTAAAATATAGACTCTCTTTAGTTGGTAAAATGGCACCTGAGCTCTTAACTGCTTCAAAATGGTTGAACAGCAAACCTTTGACCTTAAAGGCGCTTAAAGGAAAGGTTGTTATTTTAGATTTTTGGGCTCCCTGGTGTCCACCCTGTAGAATGGAGATTAAAGAACTTGCTAAAGTTTATCCTAAACTACATAAAAAAGGACTTGAGATAATAGGTATTACATCCTTTTATGGATTTTTTTCTGATGGAGAAATGGTTAAGAAAAACATTTCAAAAGATAAAGAAGTCTCACTTATAGGAGATTTTCTTAAAAAGAGAAATGCTAACTGGCCAATTGCAATATATGATAGAAGTAATAAAAAAGTGTATAATGACTATGGTGTTTACGGAATACCTGAGATTGTTTTTATAGGAAAGAATGGAAAGATAAAAAGAGTTGACGTTGGATTTAATTCAGACTTTAACTTAGAAAAATTCGTTGAGAAATTACTTGCAAAGTAAATCAGGAAAAAACTTAGTTTAGTAAGTTTTGATATACCCCTTTCTTAAGATTTTTGGAAAGGGGTATTTTTTTATATATTTTTAATGTGAATTTATATAAAGTTGGATTTGGAGCGGGCAACGGGAGTCGAACCCGCGACCCTCGGCTTGGGAAGCCGATGCTCTACCAACTGAGCCATGCCCGCTTTTATTACTCTTCTACTGGTTTATTTTTGGCTTTATTGACAAGGGCTACAATTCTTGATTTATATCTTGCGCCAGCATTTTTGTGAATTACTTTTTTTACCACACATTTATCAATTATTGAATATGTTTTGGGAAGTAATTTTTCAGCATCTTCTATTTTTCCCTCTTTTATGGCGTTTCTCACCCTTTTTATATAGGTTCTCATTGTACTTTTAAAGTATCTATTTCTTGCCCTTCTTTTTTTGTCCTGCCTTATGGACTTTAATGCAGCTTTATGATGTGCCATTAAATCAATTCTCCTTAAAAATTTTGAATGGAAATATTACTTTTTTTTACTGTTTTTGTCAATAGAAAAATAGGGAATTAAAACTTCTAAAAGAGCTGTTTAAAAAATCATTTTCTTGTGAGATAATTTTATTGGTCTTTAGGAGGTTTTATGTCAGAAGAGACATTAATTTATCTTGCATCTGCAGGTTCCGGGAAAACGAGGAAAATCTCTATGAGGTTTTTGGAACTTTCAAGGGAAAATCCACTAAACTCAATAATAGCAATTACCTTTACAAAGAAAGCTGCATCGGAGATGAGGGAAAGGGTAATTGAAATTTTAAAAAAAATTATATTAGATGATGAAAATTTGGAATTATCTAAGGAACTTAAAATTAATAGGAAAAAAGCTTTTGAAGTGTTAAAAAGAATCATTGAAAACTATTCAGAATTTCAGATAACAACAATTGACTCCTTTATGAATAAGATTTTTAAGGCGTTTTCAGTTGAGTTTGGAATAAGTCCTGATTATGAGATAACATTTGACAGGGATGAGATATTTGAAACCTCTTTAAATGAACTCCTTGAAACAAAAGATGAGAAATTGAAAAAGAGTGTCTTAGAATATCTTAAGGCACTTTTAAATATTAAAAAGGGCGGTTTTGACCCTGTAAAGATTTTAAAAAATGGTTTAAAAGACTTTGACAGATGGGAGATTAAATCTAAATTTGGAGATGATTTTAATATAAGTGAAACAATCGGTGGGGATGAAATTAATAAAGCCCTTCAATCCTCGATATTAAAAATGTATCCAGATTACAGGGAATTTGTAAGGGACATCACCGATCTGGAAGGAATTTTAAAGGAACTTTTTGAAAAGTTAAAGTATAGAGTGAAGATCTACAATGATATGGATCTTGTTAAGAAAAATTTAATAAAGTGGATTGAAAAGGATTTTACTGTTTTAGATAAAACTTTAGATAAAAAAAGTAGTTTTTTGCACAAAGAGGCGGAAGAATTTTTTAAAAAAGGTAAAAAAGAGAAAGCTGAAGATTTTGAAAATTTTCAAAAACTTTTTAACACCTTCACTTTCCTTTTTAAGAAAAATCTCTTACTTAAAAAATTTATGGAGGGTTACCACTCCTATTTGATTTTAAGGGAACTTGAAAAATTTGAAAATGATATTAAAAGGGAGTTAAATGTAGTGGATGGTGACTCAATTGTTGAGAAGGTTAAAAATAAACTTTCAGAGTTTCCTGAAAATAACGGCGTAACTTATGCCTTTATAAAGCTTGGGGATAAAATTAATAACTACTTGATAGATGAGTTTCAGGATACATCAATACCCCAATGGAAGGCAATGGAACTGCTCCTTGAAGAGGCAAGATCTTCAGGGGGATCTCTTTTTGTGGTCGGGGATAAAAAGCAGGCAATTTATGGCTGGAGGGAAGGGGATTACAGGGTTTTTGATAAGGTGGATGGAAAAAAGGTAAATCTTAGTAACAATTACCGCTCTAAAAAAGAGATTGTGGAGTTTAATAATAAAATTTTTTTAAATTTAAAAAGATGGGCTGAAGATAATAAAGAAAGTGGTAGTTTTATAGGAGAATTGGATAAGGTCTATAGCGACGTTAAACAAAATATTTTCAAAAAAGAAAGTGGATTTGTTTCAGTAAAAATTTATGAAGTTAACAAAAAAAACAAAGAAAAAAATAGTGAAATTGAAATAGACGTTGAAGAGGAATGGTTAAAACCAAACTTTTTCGACCTTTTAGATGATCTTTTAAAGAGATTTTCTCCTGAAGACATTGTGGTCCTTGGTAGAAGTAAAGGGGATATTGAAAAAATTGTCTACTGGGTGATTGAGTATCAGAAGGAAAGAAAAACTGAATTCCCATTTATAACCGAAGAGAGTTTAAGACTGCTCTCAAATTTATCAATAAAAAACTTACTTTCACTTACCTCATATTTACTTACAGATGATAAATTTTTTCTAAAGGGGCTTGTTGAAAATGAATTTTTAAAGGTAGGTGACAAGTTTAAGGGGAATTTAACTGAAGATTCAAGGGATAAATTGAATCTTACAAGGGAATTTTTAAAGGATTTATCCCCCTATGAGTTTTTTCTAAAGATTGTTGAAATATTTAAAGATGAGCTTAAAATTTATGAAAATGGCGCATTTCTTCAAAATTTTCTTGAAGTTGTTTTAGATCTTACAAACAGTGGAAAAACAATTATTGAGATAGTTGAGTATTTTTTTAAAAACAGGGATTTATCACTTTTTCTGCCAGATAGTAAATATGGGATGAGGATTATGACAATACATAAGGCAAAGGGGCTTCAAGGTAAGGTTGTTGTAATTCCACTTTATAACTGGAAGATTAAAAATTACTCCTTTGTTAAGTTTAAAAGCTATGATACATCCATATTTGGGAAAGAGTTAAAGGGTGTAAAGTCCTTTTTAAAACTAAATAATGGGCTTACCAAATTGGATAAGGAAACTGAATTAATTTTAGAGGCTTTAAGGGTAAAGGAGTGGATTGAAAACATAAATTTGATGTACGTTTCAAACACAAGGGCAATGGATGAACTTTATATTTTGGGATATTTTAAAAAGAATAATTTAAATTCGGGGAAATTGCTCTATGAACTTATAAAAAGTGCTAAATTTGATTCTGAACTTGAAAGTAAAGAGTTAAAAGAGGATTTAAAACTTCATGAGATTTCCATGGGTAAGAAGGTTTTAAAGGGAAAAAAGGGGGAGAGAGAGAATATTGAGGATAAAAGAGATGTAAAGTTTTTTCCAAAATTTAATGACATAAGAAGGGATCTTAAGGGAGTTGAAGGGGATATTTTTTTAGAAGGTTCTGAAATTGAATTTGGAAACCTCTTTCACCTTGCAATGAGTTTTATAGATGAGCTCAATTCAATTGGGGAAATTGATGAAAGGGTTAAGATGAGTTTAGAGAAATTGCCACAAATTTCAGATGATAGAAGGATTTTAGAAATTGAAAAATTTTTAAAGAGGACACTAAGGGATCTTTCATACTTTTTCAGTGGATTTGAGTGGGCTTTTAATGAAAAGGAGTTTGTATCAAAGGATGGCGTAATTTTCAGGGTGGATAGAATTTTAAAAAAGGATGGGAAAATTTATTTAATTGACTATAAAACCGGGAGAAAAGAAGAATCTCATCTCCGTCAAATTAGAAATTACATGGGATTTTTAAGTGAGCTTGGTAAACTTTCTGGAATACTTTACTACGTAAAAGAGGGAGAGATTTTAAATGTATCATTTTAAGCTTTTTGCTGTTGACCTTTCTAAAAACTTTTTGGATTTCATATCAGGTGAGATAGAGAAGATTGAGGGAAACTTTTTTCTCATATTTCCAAATAAAAGGCCCCTGAGGTTTATTGAAAGTAATATTTCATTTGAAAAACAGCTTGAGGGAAATTTCTTTTCCTTAAGTGATTTTGTAAATTTCGTTGTCTTAAACTTTTCTGAAAATCCCCCGAAATTCTTGGGAAATATTGAAAGGATTTTATTTATCTTAAAGTTATTGGATGAAATTGAATATAAAAACAAATCAATTGAAGAAATTTTTAAGGGAAATCCAGATAAAAAAATCCCCTGGGGCATAAGGTTACTCTCCCTTTTAGGGGATATGGAGATGCAGCTTGATGAAAAGGATGTAAAGGACATAGAGTATTTAGATAGTGTTCCCGAGGAGGCAAAAAAACTTCTTGAAAATTTAAAGGAAATTTATGGGAAATTTAGGAAAAAAATTGTGAGTGAAAATGTTACCTTTGGAGGGGATACCTATAAAAGATGTATAAATTTAATAGATGGTGAATTTAAGAGAAAATACGACGGTGCGACCTTTCTATTTTGTGGATTTTCATACCTTACAAAAAGGGAGAGGGAGTTAATTGAAAGGATCAGGAATAATTTTAATACATCCATCTACTTTCAGACAGATTTAAAAAAGAGGCATGGTGAATTTAATCCCTATGAGATTTATGAAAAGTGGTTGGATGGGACCTTCTGGAAGAAAAAGCCCCATGAAATAATTTCAGATGATGAAATTACTACAGAAATCTTCTTTTATGAGAGCTTTAACACCCACTCTGAAATTATGCAGTTTAGTGAAGTGTTTGAAGATGTTATAAAAAATGTGGATAGAAACGAACTTAAAAACCCTCAAAAGTTGGGGATAATCCTTCCCGAGTATACAACCCTTTTCCCACTTTATATGAGTATTTTAGAGGATGTGCCAAAGAACATAACCTTAGGTTTAAAATTCTCCCTTACACCCTTTGGGAAATTCTTAAATTCCCTTTTAAGTTGTGTGCTTGACTACAAAGTAAAGGGAAAACTAAATTCAAAATTTTTAATTGAACTTTTAAATTCTGAGATCTCTTTAAGGCTAAATTTTTTAAAACCGGATGAGATAGAAAAAACGATAAACTACATTTACCAGAACAATTTAAATTTTATCCCCTTTGAAAATCTCGATTTTTTAAAAGACGATGAGATAGAGGAGATTTTAAGAAAGGTTTTTAAGTTTTTAATTGAGCCATTTCTTGAGGTTAAAAGTTTTATGGATTTTGGTAAAGCTTTAGAGAAAACACTTGAAAGAATTGAAGCTGATGGTGACTTTTACAGATTTTTGAAAAATTATCTTATGGGAGAAATTGTCTTAAAACTTAAGGGGATGGATGAGCGCTTTCTGGATTTAAATTTAGATATTGAGTTTTTCTACCATCTTTTAAGGGGGATAATGGAGAATCTCTCCATTCCCTTTGAGGGAAATCCTTTAAAGGGGATTCAGATAATGGGGGTTCTTGAGGCAAGGGGCTTGAGCTTTGAAAATTTAATGGTTCTTGATGTAAATGAGGGTATTTTGCCCTATTCTGAAAAGGTTGACCCCCTATTCCCAGAAGATTTAAAGATGGAATATGGGCTTTCAACTTTTAAAGATAGGGAGAAACTCATCAGGTATAATTTTTTCAGGATGGTTGATTCCTCAAAGAAGGTGCATCTTTTCTATCAGAGGGGAGAGAGTGCCAATGAGAAGAAGTTAAGGAGCAGATTTATTGAGGAGTTGATTTTAGAGGAGGAACTTAAGGGTAAAAGGGAAAAACTTAAAAGGGCAAAGGTTATTTTAAATCCAGAAATAAGGGAAAATGGCATAGAAAGGGATGAGAAAATTGATTTAAAGATAGATGGGGTTTTAAAGGAAAATAGAATTTCACCAACCCTTTTAAATCTCTATTTAAATTGTCCCTATTCCTTTTACCTTAAATATGTTTTAAAGGTGGGTGAGGAGATCAAAATCACTGAGACCTTCAGGGCTGATAAAATTGGAACACTTGTCCACTACGTTTTGGAGAAGGAATTTGGGAAGAAAAAGGGTGAGGAACTTAAGGTTTACCTGTTAAATAAAATTAAAGAGAATGTTATTAGAGAAATTGAAAATTTTATAAACTACGGGAAATTTTCTGAAATTGAAACAGGTGATGAGATTAAAGAAATTGAAAAGTATTTTAAAAATCTATCACACTTAAAAAAACTCATGTTTTTAGAGGTTATAAATAAGAGAATGACAAGACTTTTCAGTTATTTTATGAGGGAACTAAAAAAGTTATCAGTTAAGGTGCTTGAAGTTGAGAAGAAAATTGAATTGGATTTTGGAGATTACAAATTTTATGGGAAACTTGACAGGATTGATGAGGTAAAAAGGGATGGGGAGCATTTTTACAGGATAATTGACTACAAGACAGGATCAAAAATTAAGAAGGTGAGTTTTAAAAAGGTCAAAGGGTTTTTAGATAATTTAGAAAACTACGCTTTAGATGAGAAATCCCTTAAAGCATTAAGCGATTCAATTGGGTCAATTCAGCTCCCATTATACATTTTTCTCTACTCTAAAGGTGAAAAAATTGATGTAAATAGTATTCGGTCAGTTTATTACGTCCCTGGAAGTGGGGAAGGTGGTATAAAGGTGGAATTTGAGTTTAGGGATGTCCTTTCCTTAGAGAATTTTCAAAAAATTTTAGAGTTTTTGATAAATCACATAAAATCATCTAAAAAAATTTACGCCTTTAACAGTATGAAATGTGAATTTTGTAGCTATAAAAAGTTTTGTAAGTTTAATATTTAAACCTTATTTATGAGAAGTAAAGTTGAATTGAATCCGGTATCTAAGGATTTTACAATTTTTAAACCGGTTTCACTAAGTGTCTTCTCTATTTCCCTAAATGTATAGACATCTCCATTTTCAGTATGAACAAGCATGTTTATTGCAAAAATCACTGAGTAGGGGTTATCTGTCCTTTCTTCATTTAAAAAGTGGTCGTGGATTACAAAAAGTCCATTTTCATTTAAAACTTTTTTTACTTTTTTAAATAAATTTTTGCACTCATTTAAGGAAAAGGCATGTATTATGTTTGAAAGTAAAACAACGTCATATTTTCCCTTGATTTCATCCTCTATAAAATCCCCCTCTATAAATTTTATCCTTTTTTTAATGTCACCCTTTAAAAATCCCTTTGCAATTTCTATAACTTCCCTTTTATCAAAAAGTGTGCCCATTAACTCACTATTTTTCTCTAAAATTGCCCTTAAGTACTCACCACTTCCACCACCTAAATCCAAAACTGTCTTATATCCCTTTGTATCAATTAAATCCGCTACTTTTTTAGATTTCTTTGAGCTAAAGTGTTGCATTGCCTCAATAAAATATTTTGTCCAGTTTTTAACCTCTTTAACATCTTTAAAGGATGTGGCGGGCTTTCCATACCTGATAACATCGGTTAAATGTGACCAGTAATGATACATACTGTTTATATGCATTATTCCAAGATTATAATCTTTACTCTTTCTGTTTAAATATTTTTCTGATATCTCTTCATTTTTAAATTTTCCCTCTTCCTTCTTTAAAAATCCAAGTACAACAAGCCCATTTAAAAGCCTATCAAGGTGTCTCTGGGATAAATTCAACTCCTCTGAAAGCTCTTTACTCCCTTTAAAATCACTTAAATAATCAAATAGATTTAATTCAACAGCGGTAAATAATATTCTACTTTCCTCCCAGCACCTTAAAATTTTTTCCAATTTATCATAATTATTCATTGAAATTCACCTCTTCTTCCTTTATTCCCTCTAAAAAATTGTTATACCTTGCAAGTATGAAAAGATAATCGGATAGCCTGTTTAAAAATTTTACCTGTATCTTTAGTTTTTCATCCCTTTCAAGTAGTTTTACGGCAAGCCTTTCAGCCCTTCTACATATTGTCCTTGAAACCTGTAAATGGGAAGATACAATGCTTCCTCCGGGATATATGAAATTTTTTAATTTGGGGACTTTTTCATTCATTTCATCTATTTCCCTTTCTAAAATTGATATGTCCTCTTCTTTTATGAAGGTTTTCTCATGTTTTTTAGATGCAAAATCACTTGAGATGTAAAAGAGTTCTTTCTGTATTTTTTTTATTTTTCTCTCAATCTCTTCATTTTTAGAAAAGGACCTTGCAAGGGAGAGGAAACTATTTAACTCGTCAATTGTTCCATATGCTTCAAGCCTTAAATCACCTTTACTTACCCTTTCTCCTGAAAAAAGTTGCGTTGTGCCATTATCTCCTTTTTTAGTGTAAATTTTCATATTTGTATCTCTTTAACTTTTAATAAATTAAATTATATATTAAAATAACATTTATTTTAATATTTTTAAATTAATATGCAATTTAGACCAATTAAAGGATATGAATTTTTACATAGAAGGTTTATAAAGGATTATATTGCCACAAATCTTATAAATTCCCTTTTTGGAGTGGTTGTAATATATTTGGCTGGATATTTTTATGTAAAAATGAAAGGGGTTCATATAAATTCTTTTCCCCTCTATATCCTGATCTCTCCAATCATTTTTTTAATTTTAGCAGTCCTTACAATTGGTCAATTTGAATTCAGGGAAAAACTAAAAAATAGCAAGAAGGTTTTTTTAGAAATAGATGAGAATTATCTTCAATTTCAAGATGAAAAGAAGAAAACAAAATTAAAATGGGATCAGATAACAGGCCTTACGAAGTCAAAATTTTTGAGTGACACTACAGATTATTTTGTTTTTTATAAGGGAGGAAAAGTTAGATTTGATAATACATTTATTAATGAAGAAGATTTAAAAAAATATGAAGTGATTATAAACAGAGAAAAGGTTTTTCTAAAAAATGGAAACTCAATATATAAATTAAGTGATAAGAATTTAGAAATAAAAAGACCTCATTTGTTGATTGAAAAGTATTCAGAAATGAAATTTAATTAATACACTTTTATAAAATAAAATTTCCAGGTTTAAGCTTTTAAAATTTCCTGCTTATTTCAAGAACAAAAAGTGCTACAAAAAATGAAAAAAATAGGTATATTGAATAGATTGTCTGTGTTCTTGATTTCATCCTTGCAAAGTTGATATATTCAAGCCATTTACTACAGTTAAAAATAAGAATAACAGTGTAATTACACATTTTTATTGTGTGTTTAAACAAAAATAACAATTCCTTTGAAGAACTATAGATTTTATTAAATCCCTCTTTAAGTTTTAAAAAATAAATCGGTGATTTTTTCTTCGAACCAAAAATTTTATTTTCATTGTCGATGAGAGAAAAATTTCCAAATTCGCCTATTTTCAAATTTGAACTATACATAATTGTCTTAATTTCGTCAGCTGAAAACCTTCCAAACAAAAAGCCCTTTACACCATATTCATCTCTTATCTTAAATCCTACAACAAAACAATCATTTTTAATTCCTGAAAAGAAATACTCACCTTTAAAAACTTTTTTATTTTTGGAATTTGTAAAAAATTTAAATCTATCACTAAAATCCTTTTGCTTTAAATCCACATATTCAAGATTAAAAATGTCCCTGTCCTTTTTCAAATTTTTTAAAAGTATTGAATTCATCAGTGAAGGGGTATCCAGTGTGTTTTCTACGGACGTTGAAATTGCCTTCATCTGAAAAAATCTATCTTTTAAAATAGACTCAATCTTAAGTGAAAACATTTGATTTAGCTGGGTGCCTGTTGATATTAACGTATTTTGTACTGTTTTGTTTAAAAATTTCAAATTAGAATAGGTTAGTTTAAATGGCGCAAAAGGGAGAATAACTAAAATTATGAGAGCAAATAGGGAAAATTTTTTCCGTGGAAATAGTATTTTTCTTTCGCTCCATTTCCCAAAAAAACGGAGGGAAATAAATCCACAATCTTTTAAAATGGGAAGATATCTATAGAGGAGAATAATAAATCCCATTAAAAAAATGACCCCAGTTCCTGAAATATATTTTACAAAATATTTGAAATCTATAATCTCAAATTCACCCTTTATCTTTAATATTGAAAGAAATTTATAGAAAAGAACATTTGTGCTCGCTGTAATTAAAAAAATAAGTATTGCAAGGATTTTAAATTTGTCCCCTTTTTTATGGGTTTTGTAAAAATATGAAACAATCCAACCCCCTAATCCGCCAACAATATGAATTGTTACAAATATAGCAAATTGAATAGGTGTGAGGTATGAAATTTGAGTTGTATAGATTAAAAATCCAATGAAAATTGCTATAATGCCCCAAAATCCCCATAAAAAACCAACAATAAACTCAAAAAAGAGTGAAAAATCCACTGTAAAATAGGTTATATTTATTGGAC
>JALULU010000459.1 GCA_027040585.1 Acidobacteriota bacterium
CGCTGTCTACCCTTCTGTAATGAGTCCACTTTATATCTGCAGGGGTTATTGTAGCAGTATACTTACCAACCTCTACAATTGCACTCTTTCTTTTAGATTCAAGAACTACTCCCTTAATAAAGTCTCCTTGCTGAAGGTTTACATACCTTTTCCACTCAGGTAATTTAAAAGAATCCAAATCTTTACCTTCAAGGATAACATTTTCCAGATTTCCTCGCCATCCTCTACGCTGATCATATGCTCTAAGCCCCCTTTTCAAAGCGTTTTCAGCAGCTATCTGAAGCTTTACATCTAAAGTTGTGTAAATTTTTAATCCACCAGAATAAAGTTCTTTTCTTGGAAATCTTTTAGAAAGATATATCCTGACCCACTCAACAAAATATGGGGCTATATTTCTATTTTTATGAATTTTAATCACTTTAATTGGTTTTTTAATATTATTTTTATACTGAATATAGTTAATATATCCTAATTTATACATCCTTTTAAGTACAAAATTTCGTCTTCTCTTTGCTCTATCTGGATGTTTTATAGGAGAAAACTCTTCGGGTAAGCGAATCATTCCAGCAATTAATGCACATTCATCAAGGCTTAGATCTTTCACTTTTTTCCCAAAATAGTATTCTGATGCAGCCTCAACTCCATAGTTTCCATGCCCCAGATAAATGGTATTGCAATAAAAGGTAAGAATTCTCTCCTTTGAATAATTTCTCTCAATTTGAAAGGCAAGTATCATCTCTTTAATCTTTCTTGACAATGATTTTTCTGGAGTTAAAAACAAATTTTTAGCAAGCTGCTGTGTAATTGTACTACCACCTTCAAGCCTGTGATATAGAACATCTTTGATGGCAGCTCTTGCTATTCCAACAAAATCAACACCAAAATGTTTAAAAAATTTACTGTCTTCAGCAGAAATAATTGCATGAACTAAATTTTTTGGAATATCTTTATATGAAACCCACTTTCTTCTTTCAATGAAAAACTCACCAATTTTTGTATTGTCATCAGCATAAATTTCAGTAACCACACTTGGTTTATAGTTTTCAAGTTGTTTTATCTCAGGTAAATCAAATCTATATGAAAAGAATATTCCAATAATAATTCCAATTAATATTGAAAAGATTAAAAT
>JALULU010000460.1 GCA_027040585.1 Acidobacteriota bacterium
GTAGAAGAAAATACGCTCGAATTTATCGCCCTTCGCCACCCTATTATTGAGTCTCGCGAAGAGAACGGCATATACATACCAAACGATATGCTCTTAGGGCAGATACCGCAAGATTTAGAGCATAACCACATAACCCTAGAGGCGAGCGATAACAAAGAGGTTAAGGGTGTGTTGCTCTATGGAATAAACAGCAGTGGTAAAAGCTCGTTTATGAAGAGTGTGGGTATTGCTGTGGTGATGGCACAAGCTGGGCTTTTTGTGCCGTGTGCATCGATGCGTTTTAGCCTAATCGATAAACTATTTACGCGGATTGTCTCGAAAGATAACCTCTATAAGGGCTTATCGACCTTTGCTATCGAGATGCTAGAGCTTAAAAACATATTTAACCGTGCAAGTGCTAATTCGCTAATTTTAGGCGACGAGATAAGCCACGGAACCGAGACATTCTCGGCTCTTTCAATCGTAAGCTCATCTATAAAGCGACTTAGCGACATAGGTAGCTACTTTATATTCGCCACTCACCTGCACCAACTAACCGAGCTAAAGGTTATAAAAGAGATAGAGAATATCATCTTTTTACACTTGGGCGTAACTTACGATGAAGCAAGCGACAAACTAATATACAACCGCAAATTCGAAATAGGAAGCGGAAGTACACTATACGGCTTAGAGTTTGCTAAAGCCCTGCATTTAGACAAAGAGTTTTTAGAAGATGCATATAAAATTAGAAAAGAGCTAACTGGTGAATTTAGCGAAGTAGAGATGCTAAAGAAGAAGCGAAGAAGTCGCTACAACAAAAGCGTTTACCTAACCAAATGTGCCATCTGCAACGAAGCAGTAGAAGATGTCCACCACATAGCCCCACAAGCCAAAGACAAAGGTGGCTTTATAGACCATTTCAAAACCAACCACAAATACAACCTAATTCCACTATGCTCCAAACACCACGATATGGTACACTCTGGCAAACTAATAATAAACGGCTTTGTTATGAGCGAAGATGGGCTTAAGTTGCATTATGTAGAGGTGGAGTAAAAGCCTGACTAAAATATAAACAAGGGTATATATATGTTTACAAGAGTAGTAAATGATGAGATAGAGTTAGAGTTAGCAACTAAATATATTGCTC
>JALULU010000461.1 GCA_027040585.1 Acidobacteriota bacterium
TACCTGATTTTAAAATTGCATCAATTGCACCAATTCTTGAAAGTATTGTTCCTTTACTGTCAGCTACCCCTCTTGCAAATATTAGGTTATCCTTTATTGTTCCAATAAATGGACCATAATCCCATTCCTCAAGTGGCTCTATTGGTTGGACATCATAATGGCTATAAAAGAGGATTTTTTTTCCACCTGAGCCTATTTTTGCTATAATGTATGGATTTGAACCATCTATGCTTTCTATTGTTACATAACAACCTAAATTTTTTAACAATTTTCCAAGGATTTTTACGGTTTGAGATATACCGTAGTTATTTTCGGTTATTGAGGGTTCCCTCACTAATTTGAGGAGATTTTCCAAATAGAAGTTTTTATTATTTTCTACTGTTTTAAAAATTTTTTCCATATAGAAACCTCATTAATCAAATTCAAATATATTTTTAGGTGGTGTGTCGTCATTTTTCTTTTTTTCCTTTACCTCAGAAAACTTTTTTTCTAAAAGTTCTTTTCTCTTCTTTTCCTTTTCTAAAATTTCCTTAAATGTATTGTCGCTATCCTTTTTCCCTGATAGATTTTTTTCAAGGACTTCATCTAAAGATTTAAACTCTTTCTTTTCAAATTTTTCTGTATAAAGAATTTCTTCACTTTCAACATCTATGACTATCAGGGAGTTACAGTGTGGACATTTGATTTCTATTTTATTTTTCTTCATAGTTGACTCCTTTGTTATTTAGTTTATTGTAAAAATATTATATAATTCATTTTGCAACTTGGCAAACTAATTATAGATGATTATGGTGAAAAATAGTTGTTATAAAATTATAAAGAGCAGGAAAAGTGTGAGAAACTACAAAAGGGGCGCTAAAATTCCCGATAATGAACTTAATAAAATTTTAAATTCTGCCAGAATGGCCCCATCTTCCTGTAATACTCAGCCCTGGCATTTTATAGTTGTTAGAGATGAGAACCTAAAGGAAGAACTTTCTAAATGTGCTATAAAAGGAACCAGAATAAATAAGTGGATGGTGGATGCTGATATTGTGGTTGTATTGTGTGGTAAACCCCATCCTTTCTTGCACAGGGGAGCTGATCTTTTGGGTAGAGATTGTCATAAGTTGGATGTTGCAATTGCAGGGGAACACATGGTTTTAACCGCAACAGAACTTGGAATCGGAAGTTGCTGGATTGGATGGTTTTCTGAGAAAAAAGTTAAAAAATTACTTAAGATACCATCTAATGTGAACGTAATTTCAATGATAACTTTTGGGTATCCAGAGCAAGATGGAATAATTGAAGAAAGGGAATTTGATGGATTAAGGCGGGATTTAGGTGAAATGGTATCTTTAAATATTTTTGGAAATAAGGGGGTGTTTTTTGAATAAAACGTTTTTTTTCTTTTTTTTGTTTTTTCTTCTTACTTTTACCATATTTAGTGAAGATATAAAGTATTCTTTTATGTCTAATACTTATCAATTGTCTAATTCTGGGGAGAAGGATTCTCTTATTGATAGCACTTATATTTTTATAGGTAAAAATATATGGGTAGAAAAATGGGGGAAGAAATTTAGGATGATTTTCGATTTTTCCAATGGTACAATTTATTTCGTCGATGATAGCAAAAAAATATTTGCAGGGGGATATGTAGATGATTTTTTCAAGGAAATGGGAACTTTTTATGAAAAGTTTTTAAAGGAGGTTGAAAAAAATTATAAACTTGAAATGGAAGATATTAAGGGGGTTAGTAAGATAAATTTAAAATTAATAAGCGATGATAATGGATTTTTAAAGTATGAAATAAGTTCAGGAGATAAAAAGTTATTTGATGTGGAAATTGATAGACATATAAGATTGACAAACATTTTCAATGAGAAAAATTTCAAAAAATATTTTTTAAAATTTTTAAGTGTTTCCTCAACACTTGAGGGTAAATTTTATACAAAAAGAAAGCTTCAATTTGAGAATGATTTAAATAAAATATTCTTTAAAATTTATGAAGAAGGTTTTCCTACTCGAATTGTTGAATTTAGAGAGAATAGAGAGTTTTATTTGACAGAGATTGATAAAGTAGTTTATCAGAATTTGGAGGGGGTAAGTAAAATTGATAACAGCTATGTAAAAAAAAGTTTCTCTGATTTTGAGGAAGATATATATGGTGGAGAATAATTCCTAAAATGGCAGATATTAGAGACAAAAGGGTAAAGGATTTTTTCCAATTAAAGTCCTATAAAGGAATTTTTACTACACATGGTCTTGCTCCAAAATATATAGTTGATTCATATATTTTCACAGAAAATTCTAAAGATATATTTAGGGATATATTTGTAAATTTGCTAAGGAATGACCCATCTTATAGGAAGCCCTTTTTAATATATGGGGATAGAGGAGTTGGTAAGTCTCATACTCTTGGAGTTTGTAGGGCATTCTTGGAGGAAAGAGAACTATTTAAAAGTTATTTTCCAGAATTTTATGAAAAATTTAAATCAAAAAAATATATAATTGTTGACATATTTGGAGATTTGAAGGACGAAAAAACTGTAAAAGAACTATGTTATAGTGAATTTTCTTCTAAAATAAAAAAAATATTGGATATATCTATACCACCAGTTGAGCATTGGATAGAAATTGATGATGTATCTGAACAACTTGGATATATTGTTGACAACATTCCAGATGGATATGAAGTTTTATTTTTTATAGATGATATAGCTGAAAAATTAATTTCATATAATAATCTTGCAAAAATAATTGGTGAGCTTGAGTTTTTATCTAACCTTGCTGAGTATTCAACTAAATATCCTATGTATGTCATATCTACATTTTATGAAAATTTAATTGAAAAGCCTACCTGGACAAGAAAGTATGATGATTTGTGTCAAAAAATTTCAGACTATGGGATAAAAGAGAAATTTATTTTGAGAGAAATTAGCAAATCTAATTTAATTGAGTTAATTAAAAAAAATATTTTGATTAAAAATGAAATACAGCGGAAGGAACTAAAAGAAGTTTATAAAATAATAAAAAGGGAGCATCCATTTTTCAATTATGATGAAGAGTTTTTTATTGATATTTATCCAATTCATCCCAAGGTTTTTAAAGTAAGCTTTTTTCTACACAGATATATTAAAAATTTTTCACTTTTAAACTTCATATATTCCACTGCTAATAAAATGCAGGGATATAAGGCTACTTCACTTGCTACAGTGGATGTGGTGTTTGACCTTCTTGAATATGAATTTAGAAAAGTTGATAGATTAAAACTTGCAATTCAATCCTATGATACAATAACGAAATATACAATATCCAAAATAGAAATAAAAAAAAGGTTAATAGCAAAACTAATTTTGAAAGCTCTTTTTTTACTTTCTCTTGTTGAAGGTTTAGACTCAACAGTTACCAATTTAATGGACTCTCTTATGCTTTCAAGTTATCAGGGTAGAAGTATAACTACCGATGAAATAAGGGATATGCTTATTTTTCTTGAAGAAAACAATCCTCAATGTATGAGGATGTTAAAAAAGGACAACGATGAGATTTTTCAATTAGTTACAAATGATCACGTATCAATTGACTATGTTATTGAGGATATCTTAAAAAATGAGCATGACACCATTGAAAAAGGTTTGCCTTTTTTTATTTTTACAAAATTTTTTGAAAACGTGAAATATCTAAATATAACTCAAGATAATTACAATCAGCCTGTATCAACACCTCCATTAGATTTTGTCTGGAAGGGGACCAGGAGGGAAGGGGTTGTGTCCTGGTTTAGTAAGTACAATCAAATATTGGTTAAAAACTTAAACTTTTCAGAAAAGAGTTTATTTGAAATGGTTGAGGAAAATAAAGATTTAGAAAATGAATTGCTTGAGATAAAAAAAGATAAAAACAAACTACCATCTTTTTTGGCGAAAAAGAAATTTGATTGGCAACTTTCTATAATTTCACCACTACAAAGAGATTTTAACAAAGAAGAAGTGCTAAGTTTTATTGATAATTTTCCCAATTTGATGTTTTGGGTTGCAGAGAAATTTTCTGAAGAGGATATTTTACTTCTGAAAAAAGGATACATTTTATATTCAGATGAGTTTAAATATAGATTTTTTGACCTGGACGACTCCACATTTAAAAGTGAAGAGATAAATAAAGAGATTAATGAATTGCTGGTTTCTAAATATTTAAAAAATGGAACCATTTATACATCCATAGGAGAATTCCACTTTTCAAAGGATGTGGATACTTCGAGTTTTGTAACCTTTCTATATGAAAAAGTTGAAGAACTTTTTTCAAAACTTTTTCCAAATCATCCTGATTTTAAAAACATTCTTATCTCACCAACAGTTATTAAAGATTTTATTAGTTACTTTATTTTGAAGAAAGGAGAGATAAAGGAAAGTATTGCCCTTTTGGCCGAGAATGTGTTATTTCCTCTGGGAATTGTAGAAAAAAAAGGAAAGAACTATGTGTTTGATTTAAAGGGAGATGGCTTATATGACTCTGTTTATATAAGTGAACTTTTAAATTTTGTTGAGAGCAGTAAAAAAAATGTTTTTCCTTTGGATTTTGTATATACAGCATTTATGGGGGCGCCCTTTGGATTTACAAAAGAAATAGTTGCAATATTACTTTTATCTCTTGTGGCGGTTGGAAAGTTAGAATTGTTCAATTCATCCAGTGAGGATATAGAGGCATTAAATTCTGAAAATATATCAGAAGATCTGGATATTTCCTACTATGATGCTTTGAGAATTTCAAAGCAATATGATATACCACTTGAGGAAATTTTTATGTGGGGTTTTAAATTATGTGAAACTGAACCCCAGAAGAGATATACTGTTAGGGAAAATAGATCTAAATTAATGGTTTTACTTTCAGAATGGCTCGAGTATGAGATGGCTCATCCAATTGAAAATATGATTGCAAAATTACCTGATGGGCTTTTGACTACTGGCTTTTGGAGAGAAGTGTATGCTGTTTATAGGAATAGAAAGATTTTGAGGAAAATAGTTGAGGAAATAGTTAAGAAGGAGAAAAAACTTGAAGAAGGTCTTTTTTCTCTTGCTAAAGCTTTTTCAAATAATTTGAAGGCAC
>JALULU010000462.1 GCA_027040585.1 Acidobacteriota bacterium
AGGATTAACATTAAATGAGAATTCTTCTTCCAAAGTTTTTGTTTTTTCAACAGAAGGTGTGATATCTGAATTAAAAGATTCTTCCAAAGGAGTAAAAGATTGTACAGTTTTACTTGCTGTTGTTTGTAATTCATAAATATGAAAGTCTTCCATACTTATGATTTCTATCTCTTTAATACTAAAATTTTGATTTTCTATTTGAATTTCGTTGTTTTGAAGTGAATTTAAAGCTAAATCTAATTGAGAAATTTTTTCACCTATATCATTTAATGTACAGTCTAAAATTTGTAAAAGTTTTTTGTCTACCGCGGTTATTTTGTTGTTTTGAAAAATTATTATCATTTTTCTTCCTTCTCTTTTATTTCCTTGTATATTTTTTCATATTTTTCTTTATCTTGGTATGATACCTGTTTTCCTACACGGATATAACCTATTTTATTCTCGCTTTCATCAAAAACAGGTTGAATTGTTGTTTCTACCCAGTAATATTTTCCGTCTTTCCTTAAATTTTTTACAAATCCTCTCCATGTTTCATTCCTTTCAATAGTATCCCATAATTCTTTAAAAGCGGATTTTGGCATATCAGGATGTCTTATTATGTTATGAGGTTTTCCTAGTAATTCTTTCTTGTCGTATCTAGTAAGTTTACAAAAGGCTGAATTTACATATGTAATTATTCCTTTTAAATCTGTTTTACTGATAATTTGTCTACCTATGACGCCTGCTTCTTCAAAGGTTACTTCTTTATTTAAAGGTGTGGGTTTAGACATTTTAAATCCTTAAATATTGAAAGTAAAATTAGTTACTTTTTGCAATTTTACCTCAAATTTAGTAAAATTCAAATAAAAAAGGTATTTTTATGAAAGTTTTATTAATAAAAGATGTAAAAGGTTTAGGAAAAGCCGGAGAAATTAAAAATGCAAAAGACGGATATGCAAGAAACTTTTTAATTCCAAAAGGTTTTGCCAAATCCGCTACAAAAGAGGTAATTGAAGAATGGCAAAAAGAAGAGGCTAAAAGAAAAGCCGAAATTCAAGCAGAAATTAAACAATTTAATGAAATAAAAGAAAATTTAGAAAATAATAAATTTGTTATTAAACATAAATTAGGAGCAAATGGGCAGTTAAT
>JALULU010000463.1 GCA_027040585.1 Acidobacteriota bacterium
CGTCTGGTCTAAGGTTATATTTATCAAAATCAAAAAACACATCTTTTATCTCATTTTTAAAAATCTCTTCCTCAGTTAAATTTTCCTCTGAAATATTTGCGGATGTTTGCAAAACTTTTATTGTCAAAGTCTGCGTGTCTATTCCCCCCTTTCCCTGCGCTATCGCTTTGTATTCTGTTGTTACTTCAGGTTTAACTTCAATACTTCCATTTGGACCAAACTTACCGACATTTTCAATTATAACTTCATCAGCATAACTACTATTCCAATATAAAGTGGCCTTTTCACCTGCATTAATTGTATTCTTTGATGCATAAAAATTTAAAACAGGTTTTTTAACATTCTCCACTTGAGTTTGGCCTGTATTTTTCGAGGGTATAACAACCTTTGTCTTCCTTCCACCACAATTTAAAAGAAATATCAAACTTAAGGCAACGATACTAAAGATATAAAATCTCCTCATTTAAATTACCTCCAAAATTATTATTTATTATAATTTGACCAGCTGGGATTATGACAACCTCCCATAGTCGTCAGTTTAACCACATTAGTCCCGTCGGCAAACATTCTATAAATATCAAAAGATCCATCTCTATTAGATTCAAATACTAAAAGTCTCCCATCCGGAGACCAGGAAGGATTTTCGTTATCTCCAAAATTTTTAGTCAGCTGAAATACTCTTTTTGTAGCAACCTCAACAATATAAATATCAAAATGATTTTCTCCCTTAGGCCTCCATGAAAATGCTATAAATCTCCCATCTGGAGACCAATCTGGAGAAGACATGTATCCACCTTCAGAAATTAATCTTTCAGGTGCAGCCCCAAATGTATCGGTAATAAAAAGAGATGGGCTACCATCCCTATCGGACACAAAACATATCTGATTACCAGAAGGTGAAAATGTTGGAGACACATCTATGCCAGGATTCTGGCTTATGTTTAATAAATCTGAACCGTCAATATTACATATGTAAATTTCAGGGTTGTCAGAGTTGGGTGTTCTACCTGAAAAGGCGATTTTTTTACCATCTGGAGAAAAAGTTGGTGTGGCAAAGAAGTCACCTTTAACATTTAGTTTGTTTAAAGTTCCATCCATAACGTTTAGAAAAAATATAGCTGGAAATTTGTCTATATATGAAGTAAAACATATCTCAGAATTATCTGGTGACCACTCAGGTGTTAAGTTTATACTTGAATTTGATGTTAATTTATGAATATTCTCACCATCATAATCCATTATATAAAGTTCTTTCCCAGATTTATTTGACTTTTCAAAAACTATTTGAGTAGAGGCAATTCCAAAAGACTGTCCTGCTGTCAATTGTCCAACTATTGCGTCACTAATTCTATGAGCGACTTTTCTCACATAACGAGGCATAGTTTTATACCTTTTACCCAAAACTTTTTCACCAGTTTCCACATCATACACCCAACATTCAACTATAAAATTGTTATCTACAATTTTAGCGTTTCCAAAAATTATATAGTCTATTTTTAAATTTAAATCCTTCCACTGAATAAGATCTAAATCTTTGGGCTCAGATAATTTTTTTTGAGGGAAAAAAGAAGAATTTAATAGTTTAAAAAAACCAGAATTTTCGAGGTCATCTTTTAAAACTTTGTTTAAAGTCTCAAGATATATGTCAATCATTGAATCTTGATTATCAGCAGCTACTTGAAAACTTGTAAGAGCTAAAACTGTTTCCTGCTCAGGTTTTGGCTTTATTACAAAGGTCTCCTGTTGAGAGAAAAGGAATGGCGTTAGTGAAAAAACAATAATCAAAAATACAAATATTTTCTTCATTTTCATACTCCTATTAACGTGGTGGATATTCAAAGATAGCAATAAATTTAACATTTTCACCTTTCATTTTATACTCTTCAGGCAATTCTGGCAAGGGATTGGATGCATAAACCGCCCTAAGCGCCGAACGAATAAATGATTCTGGAGCATTTTTTTGAGTAATTTTTACATTAACAATTTTACCGTCAGGCTCTATTTCAAAACTTACAACAACCTTACAAATCCTATTGTAGACCACTCCCATTTGAGATGTTAACCAATTTCTACTTATTTTAGATTCTACTTCTCTTGCATACCACGAAGAATAAATTCCGCCTCCACCTTCTCCTCCTGTCCCAAAAGAAATGCCACCTGTTTTTACTTTTGAAACTTTATTTCCCATCTCCCCATTCTTTATTCCTTCATTAACATTAGAATTGCCGGAAATATTTCCATTATTTTTATCAATTTCTTTTTTAGTTTTCTTTTTTTTAATTGATTTAGCCTTTTTTTCTAAAAAATTTTTTGTGCTAACCTTTTTATTTTCTTTTACTACATAACCTCTCTTTTTTAATTTCCTGACTGGAGGTTTATAAAAATTACTTTCACCCTTTACTTTAGCCACAAGCCCTGCTGAAATTGTATCACCTATACTCATGGTACCTTCTTTCCCTGCGACCTTTAGAAAATTTTCTGGAAAAATCTTAATAGAAAAAATTAAAAGTAGAACCAATAAAAAATGAAAAAAACAAGATAGAATAAAAGGCTTTTCCCACCTACTTTCCCTTTTTTCAAAAATATATACTTTTCTATCTTCTTGTAATTCCATCAATCTTTTCTATATACAACAGGTTTTGTAACAATTTGAATATTTGTAATACCAGATTCACGAACCAAATCCATAATCTTCACAACAACTGCAAATTTCACATCTCCATCCGCTTTCAAATATATTGGTATATTTCCATATTTTGACTTTAAGTCCTTTAGCCTTACCTCAAGATGCCTTATATCTATTGGTCTCGATTTAAAATATAAATTTTCATATTTATCAATGGTAATAACAAACTGCTCTCCCTTTGTTATGGTTTTTACATATTTAGTTCTCGGTAAATTAACATCTACACCACTGTGAATCATAGGGGCAGTTATCATAAATATTACAAGTAATACAAGCATAACATCAACAAGAGGTGTAACATTTATTTCAGCAAGAGATGTCTCAATTCTACCCTTTTCACTTAAGAAAGCCATGAACTAAAGCCTCAAGTTAAATTTTTTTCAATCAAATTTAAAAGTTCGGTGGTAAAATCATCCAGAAGAGTTGAAATATACTTAATTTTAGACAGAAAATAGTTATAAAATATCACCGCAGGAACTGCAGCAAAAAGACCAAATGCTGTGGCTACCAGAGCTTCTGCAATACCAGGGGCAACAGCCTGAATTGATGTTGATTCAAGTTTTCCAAGTCCCTCAAAGGCATCGATTATACCTACTACAGTCCCAAATAGACCTATGAAAGGCGAAGCAGACGCAGTTGTAGCAAGCCAGGTAAGAGACTTTTCAAGGGCAGCTATTTCCGTAAGGGAAGCCTTTTTCAAACTTCTTTCAACCATAGAAATATTTTTTATTTTTGGCGTTTTACCATCAGCACTCAGAGAAATTTGAGCATTTACTTCTCTATAACCAGCATAAAAAGCCCCGGTGAGAGGACTTTCAGCACATATATGTGAATTTTTATATACCTCAGAAAGTTTCTTACTTTTTCTAAACAATTCTAAAAAAATCTCATTTGCTCTTTCAACCTTTCTAAACAATAGTAGTTTTTTAAATATAATAGCCCATGAAGCAATGGAAAAAATCAAAAGTATGAAGAGAACAACTTTAGCTAAAAGGCCACTGTTGTATATTAAATCCAAAAATGAACTACCTTCTAATAAATAGAAAATCAATGTCTACCCTCACTAAAGAATTAATATAAAAACTACCATAATCAACTCTTTAATTCAAATCTTTTGTTATGTTAAAAAAATCTATCAAACAATTTCAAAAAAACAGCATGAAACTTTAATAGAAAATAGATGAAAATGGTTCAAGTTTAGACGACTTTTTCAATTCAAATTTTTGTGCCTGGCACCATGAAAGTTTCCTTATTCTACTTAATTTTAATTTTCAAATTTTGTGCCTGACACTATTTGATTATTTTTTATGATTAATTGCTTGAAAAATATTTAGATGTTAATATTTAATATAATTACCTATTAAATTAATTAAATTAGGTAACGATAAGATATAGAGGAAAACAAATTGAAAAAAATAATTAGCAAAAAAAATCCAGAAATCAAATTTCTAAAAAGACTTATTGAAAATGGTGGTGTGTTAGACGATTTTTTTTTAGTTGAAGGTAAAAAACTGTTAGATGAAGTTATAAAATCCAATCATCAAATAATAAAAATATACTCTGTTCAAGAAAATTTAAAATATGATATAGACACAATTTTGATTGATAAAAATATAGCGAAACACGTTTCCAGATTTCCTTCACCTTCCAATACCTTTGCATTATGTAGAAAAGAAATTGACAATGTTTCCCATTCGTTTCCTGCCATATTATTGGATGGCGTTCAAAATCCGGAAAATCTTGGCGGAATATCAAGAAGTGCAGAGGCTTTTAACTTTAACACAATTTTTTTAACAAAGGGAAGTGTAAATCCATTTAAGTCACACGTGATAAGAAGCTCAATGGGATCTTCACTTAGGATAAATTTTATAAAGATAGATGGGATTGATTATTTTTTAAAAGAATTAGAAAGTATGAATACAAAAATATATGTGGCAGAAAAACATGGAAAATATAATTTATATGAACTAAACCCCACAAAAAACTCTCTCATAATTTTTGGAAATGAGGGGCACGGCATATCTGAAAATCTAAGGAAATTAGGGGAGAAAATTTTTATTCCAATAAACAAAAAGGTAGATTCTTTAAATCTTCTAAGCAGTGCTTCAATTATAATGTCTTACTTCTATTCTAACTTAATATAATTATCCTAAATATCTGGCTAAATCAAATAAATGAAAAAGAAACCAACTGTGCCTGGCACTATATATCATTTTTTTATATCAAATTGAATGATGGTGAAGATGCCAGGCAAGAAATAATTAAAAAAGAAATAAATGAAAAATAAACGAAAAGGAATAAAAAAAAATTAATTTTTTTTATTTTTTATAAATACTTATTTATCAATACTTTTCGCATTATTTCCAATTGGTGCCGGG
>JALULU010000464.1 GCA_027040585.1 Acidobacteriota bacterium
ACATAAATTATACAAATATCTGCATAACAGGATGTACTTTCTGCGCATACAGTAAGAGATTTGACGAAGAAGGTGGTTATACACTCGAAATTGAAGATATTTTAAAGGATATTGAAAAAAACGGAGATAAATTAAAAGAGGTGCACATAGTAGGCGGTCTTCACCCATTTCTTCCCTTCTCCTATTACCTTGAACTTGTTAAGGGGATTAAAGAAAAATTTCCACATATCCATATAAAGGGATTCACAGCAACTGAAATTGACCACTTTTCAAAAATCTCAGGGCTTACCGTAGATGAGGTTTTAATAAAGCTAAAGGAAGTTGGACTTGGGGCACTTCCAGGTGGGGGCGCTGAAATATTTTCAAAGAGAATCAAGGAAAAATACTATCCCAAAAAAATAGATGGAGAGAGATATCTATATATCCACGAGAGGGCACACAAACTTGGTATTCCCTCAAATTGCACATTGTTATTTGGTATAGGAGAAAAACCATATGAAATTGTAAATCACTTATTGAAATTAAGAAACCAGCAGGAAAAAAGTGGTGGATTTTTGTCATTTATACCCCTTCCCTTCCATCCACAAAACACTCCATTTGAAGGAAAATTACAAAAAGCCTCAAGTGAAAAAATATTAAAAGTTATAGCCCTATCAAGGATAGTCTTAGATAACATTCCACACATAAAGCCATATTGGGTGATGTTAACACCGGAACTATCACAAATTGCCCTTCACTTTGGTGGAGATGATTTAGATGGCACAATAGGATATGAGAGGATTACACATTCAGCAGGTGCAGAATCCCCCTTTTCTCTTTCTGAAAAAACATTTATAAATCTTATAAAAAAGGCTGGTTTTATCCCTGTAGAAAGGGATGGACTTTATAACAAGGTAAAAATTTATGGGTAGAATTTCCTTTAAAGATGGTATTTCAATACTTAAAAATGAAGATTTTTTAAAGATTGGAAACTGGGCAAACGAAACAAGGAAAAAGCTTCATCCTGACGAAATTGTCACCTTTATTGCAGACACAAATATAAACTACACAAATATATGCGACTCAAAGTGTTCCTTTTGCGCCTTTTATAGGGAAAAAAATGACAGTGAAGCCTATACAATGA
>JALULU010000465.1 GCA_027040585.1 Acidobacteriota bacterium
TGACAATTCCGGGAGTCGTCCGGTGAACTCCGAGGCGTGAGCCGCTCAAGCGTCACGACAAGGAGTTCACACATATGGACGACGTACGGAGTTTGAATCACAGCGTTTGGGAATGCAAGTATCACGTAGTTTTCATACCGAAGTACAGGCGGAAGAGGATTTACGGGAAGCTGTGGAAGGAGCTTGGGGAGGTATTTCGTCGATTGGCAAGGCAGAGGGAATGTGAGATTGAGGAGGGCCATCTGATGCCGGATCACGTCCACATGTTGATCTCGATACCGCCGAAGTACTCGGTTGCGCAGGTTGTTGGTTACATCAAGGGGAAGACTGCCATACACATCGCGAGGACCTACTTCGATCGGAAGAGGAACTATGTGGGCCAACACTTTTGGGCGAGGGGCTACTACGTTTCAACAGTCGGTCGGGATGAGGAAGCGATCCGGGAATACATCGTCAAGCAAGAAGAGGAGGATCGGCGCCTCGATCAGCTTCGGTTGTTGTAGATCGCCAACAGCCCCCTTCAGGGGGCTCCTATGCCGCTCGTGAGCACCAATAACAGCGCCGCCTTGGGCGGCTCACACTTGAAAGCCCCCGGCTCTGCCGGGGGATCCTTACTGGAGGTAGGCGGTCATGAGGGCTCTGAGTTACTCGACGGCGCATATTGGATGGGGACATATTGGATGGGGGATGGGGACACTGTCGATTTGTTCGCTCACCAAAACGTCCATCTTCACCACGCCTCCCTCAGCCCTCTTGACCTCCACAAGCACCCCGCTGCCACCGTTGCCAAGCCCCAATCGCTCTCAGCGGCCTCCGCCAGGCGCACCTTCCCTACGCTGCTCCCTCGATCCGTCAGTTTTTGTGCTCAGTCCCGCTCAGAAGACGACAGCGGTGCTCCTCTGCTCCTTCAACGAGAGGTGAATCCCACCAAGCTGCTTGATCGGATTCTTCCTCCTTACGTACCGACCCTCCTCCCTCATCCGCGCCAACTGCTCCAAGATGAACTCCTCGCTCCCAACAGCTAATCCATCTACGAAATACCCCAATCGCTTCCGGTACATCCCACGCCGCTTGAACCCCCGCGCAACCTCCTCCTCAAGTACCTTCTGCGAGATC
>JALULU010000466.1 GCA_027040585.1 Acidobacteriota bacterium
TTTTCCCACTAAAGGAGGAAATAGTAAAAGGAGCAGTTTTAATAGTTGTAAATCCCCCTTATATTTCAGATTTAGAAATGAAAAGGGTGGATATAGAAACAAAAGAATATGAACCAGAAATAGCACTCTATGGCGGAAATGATGGACTTGATTTTTACAGGAAAATATTTTCATATTTAAAGGATATAAAATATTTAAACCCAATATCCTTTGAAATAGGATACAATCAGTTTGAGGATGTGGTAAATATTGGAAAAGAATATGGATTTTTGCTTAAAAATTTCAGAAAAGATTTTCTCGGATATAAAAGGAGTTTAACCTTTAGGAGTCAAAATGGATAAATTTAAAATAGCTGGGCCTGTGAACTTAAACGGCGATGTTGTAATTTCAGGTGCAAAAAATGCAGCACTACCAGAAATGGCTGCATCTATTTTAACAGAGGATAAATTAACCCTTAACAATGTACCGATGGTAAAGGACGCACATACTCTTACAAAAATTTTAAATCAAATGGGTTTCAAGGCAACCCTTAATCAGGGGGAGTTTATCAAGGAAAATTCAGATGAAATAAACCCTGTTGCCCCCTATGACCTTGTAAAAACCATGAGGGCATCGTTTTTAGTTCTTGGACCGCTCCTTGCAAAATATGGACGGGCAAAGGTATCCCTTCCTGGAGGATGTTTAATTGGAGCAAGACCTGTTGACTTACATCTAAAGGGACTTTCAAAAATGGGGGTGGAGTTCTCAATTGAACATGGATATATTGTTGGGAATGTGAAAAAATTAAAAGGAACAGAATACACCTTTGAAAAGGTAACGGTGACAGGCACAGAAAATCTGATAATGGCTGCGACATTAGCTGAAGGAAAAACAACACTTATTAACTGTGCCATAGAACCTGAAGTTGTCGATTTAATAGAACTTCTAAAAAAAATGGGGGCAAATATAGAGGGGTCAGGCACAAGGGAAATAACAATTGAGGGGGGCAAAGAATTAAAAGGTGCAGAACACACAATTATTCCAGATAGGATTGAAGCGGGCACCTTTTTAATTGCAGGACTTATCACAAATGGAGAAATTATAGTAAAAAATTGTAACCCGGAACATATGACTT
>JALULU010000467.1 GCA_027040585.1 Acidobacteriota bacterium
TTTCTTTTACTGCTTGGAATAGCAGAGATAAAAGTTATTCCAGGTCTATTAAAAACTTTTTTTCAATTTCACCACAAGAAAGAGCATTAATTGCTCATAGAAGAGGTTGGGTTAGAGTTAAAATTCCTTATGTTAAAGACTATTATTCTCTAATTCCTGAAAAGTTTGAGGAAAAAATGCCTCCAAAAGTTCTTGATAGAGTTCTTAAAGCTGCTGAACAAAAGGAGATGGAATTTCCTTTTAGAAAATTTAATAGTATTGAGAGATGGATACCTTCATCTAAAGATCTTCCATTTATGATGAGTGTTTATATTCCTGATAAAGATGATGGAGCGAAATTTGGAGATGGTGATGGAATAAATTCCTGTGATTTTTCTGTGGCTCAAAAGGGTGATGTATTACTTGTTCACAATGGATTTGTTGCATGGGGTTGGCATAGCCATGCAGGTATTTTTTATGGTGGCACTGGAGTTTATTCTACAATTGAGTCAAATTGCAATGAAAACTATTTTGGTGATCCAAGACCGGGGGTTCATTTTGAACCTGTTTCCCATTGGAATAATGATTACGATTTTTGCAGAATAATGAGAGTAATTACATGGCCACTTAGTACAAGTTATAGAAGTAAAGCTGCGGAGTATGCAAGGGAACAACTTGGAAAACCATACAATTTTAACTGGCTATGGAAATGGGCTACAGATAAGTTTTACTGTTCTCAACTTGTCTGGGCGGGTTATTACAGAACTTCAAAATGGTATGCCCGCATAGATATAGATGCTAATCCTGCAGATACCTGGGTTGCACCTGATGAATTATACGCTTCCTGGAGAACATGGACAGTAACTTCAAGCTGGTAGGAATGGGATTAAGAGAAAGAGTTTTTTGTTTTTTTATTTTTATTTTTCTATTTATGTCCCTTCTTTTTGGGAGGGACATACTCCTTTTAAATTCCGCAAGAGATTATTTTTATCTTTTTTCCACTTCTGAATTAAAGGTTAAGGGTAAATTTTCTACGTGTAGCAGGAAAGCGTCTTGCACTGACATTATTTCAAACGGGAAAAAATACTTTTTAGTTTTGCACAGACTTGGACAACATCAAGATTCAAATGAAATACGTGTTTATAACAGTGAAATGTCTAAACTTTTAAAGATTTTGTATGTGGAAAAATCACCTTACAGGGCTTTTAGAGTTTATGGAAGTAGATTTTTGATAAATCACACTTTTTTTGACTTTATTTCTAAAAGTTTTAATGCAGAGATTTTAGATATTAATGCTTCTAAGATTGTAAAAAATATTCCCTTAGATGGAATACCTGTTGGAGTTATAAATTTTAAGGGTAAAAAAAGCATCCTTTTGGAAGATGTTAGAGGAACAATTGGTGGAATAGAAGTTAGTGATTTTTCAGGTAATAAAAGATATGTTTTTAAAAACAAATTTATTTCCTCAAATATATCTGAAATTAATGGAAAATATTTTTGTGCAGTTAATCATTATGGGAAAAAATATAAAAATTCTCTTTTGAGGCTTTATCCCTTTAAAAATTATTGTAAGGTGAAGGTATTAAAAAAGTTTGATATACCAGATCCTGCAATTTTAGGTAAATATGGAAATTATCTATTTATTGGTTTTTCAAATCATTCAATTTTAAATAACTACAATAGATTTGGAATCTATGATATAAAAAGTGGCGATTTTTTTGAGTATAAAACCTGTTTCGGGCCTGAATCTGTTCTGGTAATTGATGGCAAAGTTTTTATAGGTTGTGTTGCTGAAGAAAAAATTGCAGTTATTGACCTTAAGACCTTGAATATTAAAATTATTAAAATTTCGGATTTAAAACCTGGATTTTCAGTTATCAGAAAAGTTTACTAAAAATCTTTTTCAAGGCTATGTTTGACATTTACATCTTTTATTATTAAACTTTTTCTTTTAAGGTTTAAATCTATCACTTTATGAAAGAAAGGCTAAAAAATAGGTTAATACTTCTTGCAAAACTGCTTGTTACTGTTGCACTTTTATGGTATCTCTTTCATACCAAAGGAGTTAATTTAAAGAAGTCCATTCATATTCTTTCAAGTTCTAATTTTTTCTATTTTGTCATTTCAGCACTACTTCTTTTCTTTGGACAGTTTATTTGTTCCTATCGTTGGAAGGTTATCTTAGATGCAATGGATGTTAGATTGCCCCTTTTAAAACTGTTTCAATTTTATCTAATTGGTATGTTTTTTTCACTATTTTTACCTTCAATTGTAGGTGGAGATTTCGTAAAGATATTTTATGTAAAGAAGGAAAGTAATAAATCAATTTCCTATGCCCTTGCTTCAATTTATCTTGAGAGGGCATGTGGATTTTTGTTTTTGATCCTTTATGGAATTTTTGGCGCCTTGATGTTTAAAATGTATATAACATCTAAAGAATTGCCCATTCTTTTAAAATTAGGATTAAACAAAATAAATATAGTTTACATTCCAATTTTATTTCTTATCCTCTTTATAATATTAAACATCATTATTTTCACATCAATGCTTTATAAATTGGCTATTAAAATTCTTGATAGATTTAATCTCAAACACTTCTCTGAAAAGATTTCAATAATTCACGAGGCAACTAAGATTTTTAGAAAAAATCCCTCTTTTTTAGTTGTTCCGCTACTTATTTCAGCTGTTAATATATTTTTTGTATGTGTTGAAAATTATCTTATAGGGATTGGAATAGGAATTAAAGTTTCTTTTTATGCCTATATGATCATTGTATCTCTTATGGCAACTGCAGTGATGCTTCCAATAAGTATAAATGGGATTGGAGTCAGGGAAAATGTATTTGTGATTTTATTTTCACTTCTTGCAGTTGATCCCAACCACAGCTTTTCACTTTCAGTTGTTTCCTTTTTAATTGTGGTTGTGACTTCACTTCCGGGAGGAATTGTATATTCCTTTTTTAAAACTAAAGCCATTCCAGAAGAAATTTAAAATGGGAAAAGTTAAATATAAACTATCAGAAAAACTTATGTTGAAAAAAATAGGAGATAAGTACGTCTTTTTACCTAAGGATGAATTTGAGATTAAGAAGTTATATTTCACAAATGAAATAGGTTACCAGATTTTGGGCTTTTTAATGAAGGGAATGCCTATAGAAAAAATAGTAAATGAACTTTTGTTGTATTATGAAGTTGAAAAATCTGTTTTAGAGAATGACGTTAAGGGCTTTATATCCTATCTTTTAGAAAAAAAAGTGATTTATGAAAGGAAATAAATTTTAATTGGAAAAATAAATAAAATAAGATAGGATAAAATTGTTTAAAATGAATTTTAGGAGTTTTTTATGAAGAAGGTCTTTTTATATCTTTTTTTCTTCTTTTTTATCTCTCTTTATCTTTTTTCCATGGAAATAATTAGATATCCTGCACCATCTCCAGATGGAAATTGGATTGCTTTTTCATATCAGGGTGATATCTGGAAGGCAAAAATTGATGGTACAAACGCAATAAGACTTACTGACAATCTGGCATATGAAGCATATCCTGTTTGGTCACCAGATGGTAAAAAAATTGCCTTTTCATCTAAAAGAAACGGGAATTTTGATGTTTATGTGATGGATAGTGATGGGACCAATTTAAAGCAGCTAACTTTTTTTTCAAGAAATGACTATGCCCTTGATTGGGATAATCAGGGGAATGTTATTTTTTCTTCCCAGAGGGAATATGCAAATTACTATGGATCCATAAATATTTATAAAGTCTCTTTGAATGGAAGAACACCTGTAAGGGTTATAAAAAATGAAACTTCTTACGGTAAAATAAGCCCAGACGGAAAATATTTAGTGTATGTAAGGGGGAGATTTCCTTGGAGTAGGCTTCACTATAGGGGTTCAGCAAATCTTGAAATATATCTGTATGATTTTAAAAATAAAAAGCATATCAGAATGACAAATTACAGAGGTACTGACAATTGGCCTGTTTGGACACCTGATTCAAAATCCTTCTATTTTGTATCTGAAAGGGGTGGTGCAATAAATTTATATAAAATGTTTGTTAAATCTAAGAAAATTAAGAAAATTACGAATTTCAAAAATTTGAGAATAACTTTTCCATCTTCAAGCAGGAAAAAAGATTTGGTAGCCTTTGAGAGAATGGGAAAGATATTTTTATATCAGAAGGGAAGGGTAAGAGAATTAAAAGTTTTACTCCCCACAGATTTAAAGAAAAATAACATTGAGAGAAAAATAACTTCAAAGGATGTAACTGAAATTGCAATATCTCCAGATGGTAAGACAATTGCCTTTATCATCAGGGGTGATATTTTTGTCCTTAAAAATGGTGAAAAGGATTTAAAAAAGGCAAAGAACATAACAAATTCATGGTGGCGAGAAAAAAATATTTCATTCTCGCCAGATGGAAAAAAGATTTTATTCGTTTCAGATAAGAACGGAAATGACGATATTTTTACAATTGAACCAGAAGATAGAAACCCATTTTACAAATCCCTACAATTTAAAGTGACACCAATTTTAAAAACCCCTGAAGATGAACTCAATCCGAAATATTCTCCAGATGGGAAAAAGATTGCTTTTTTAAAAGCTTGCGGAAATTTATACACAATGGATAGTGATGGAAAAAATGTGAAATTGGTTTTTAAAAGCTGGAATCAGCCTGATTATACCTGGAGTCCCAATGGAAAGTGGTTTGCCTTTTCGAAATATGATGGGGATTATAATGCAGATATTTTTATAATGCCTTCAACAGGGGGTAAGGCTATAAACATTACTGAACACCCGGATAATGACATACATCCAATCTGGTCAAGTGATGGAAAATTCATAGTTTTTAGTTCAAAGAGAAATGCCGATTACAAGGAAGATAATGTTGATGTCTATTTGGTTTATCTATCAAAGAAGGATAGCGATAGAAGTGAAGAGGAGTGGAAGGATCTCTGGGAATCTGAAAAGGAAAATAAGAAAAATAAAATAAACATTAAAATTGATTTTTATGACATTTGTTTCAGGGTAAAAAGGATAACCAA
>JALULU010000468.1 GCA_027040585.1 Acidobacteriota bacterium
GTTGGAAGGCCAAACGTTGGTAAATCTACACTTTTTAATACCATTGTAGGTTGGAGAAGGTCTATAGTCGGTGATGAGGAAGGAATAACAAGGGATAGGATTTATGAAGATGTGGAATTTGATGGGAGGACTTTTGAGTTAGTTGATACAGGTGGAATTATTCCTGATGAAAAAAATCTTATAGTGTCTGAAATTTTAAAACATGCAAAGATAGCAATCGATGAAGCTGATTTTATAATTCAAGTGGTGGATGCAAAATCTGGAATTCATCCCCTTGATAGGGAAATTTTTAGATTACTTAAAAAATCCGGGAAAAATTTTGTTTTAGCTGTTAATAAGGTTGATGATCCTAAACATGAAGATAGAATAATTGAATTTTATGAACTTGGAGCAGAGATAATATTTCCCATATCAGCGGAACACAAAAGAGGATTATATGATTTATTTGACCATATTTTTAAGTATTTACCCGAAATAAAATTTGAAGAGGTTGAAGAAAATATTATAAAGGTTGCTGTTATAGGTAAGCCAAATTCGGGAAAATCTTCTTTTATTAACAGCCTACTTAGTTCTGAGAGAGTTATTGTAAGTGAAATTCCAGGTACTACGAGAGATTGCGTAGATGTGTCAATAAAATACAATGGAAAGGAATATGTTTTTATAGATACAGCTGGAATAAGAAGAATGAGCAAAGTAAATATGCGAGCTGAAAAGGTAAGTGTTGTTTTGGCAAAAAAATATCTGGAAAGGGCTGATGTTGTTTTACACATGATTGATGTTTCAGTAGGAGTTACACACCACGATGCCACTGTAGCCTCTCTTGCTATAAAAGCGGGAAAAAGTTTAATATTTTTAGGTAATAAGTATGATTTATTTCGCAATAAAGCTGCGGAGAGAAAGACATTTGAGCATAAGTTGAGGGAAAAATTGAAATTTGCCGATTTTGCCCCTCTTCTTTTTATTTCTGCTTTAAATAAGAAGAATGTGTTTAAGGTATTTCCACTTATTGAGGAAGTTATAAATGAAAGATTTAAAAGAATTCCGACCTCTGAACTCAACAAATTTTATAGGGATTTGATCTCAAAAAGGGATATTGAATTTGAAACTAATGTTGGAAAAGATGTTAAATATATGACACAGGTAGGTGTGGCACCACCAAAATTTGTTATTTTTGTCAAAAAAATAAAAAAAATAAAAAGTTCAGAAGAGAGATTTATAATAAATCAACTTAGAAAAAACTTTGAATTTAAAGGAAATCCTATTATACTTAAGGTGAAAGAAAGCTAATTGGAGTGCTTAAAATGAGAAAATTAATAAAGCCATCGGAAGAAGAACTTGAAAATTTAAAAAAAGAGTGGGTTCATAAGTCGAAAGTTACTGAAAAAAGAGCTCCTAAAGAAAAAACTTTAAGAGAAGTTAAATTTATTTCAAGGAAAAGTGAGGAAAGGTCTACGGTACTTGTCAAATTAAAAAGTGGCGATGAGGTTAAAGGCTGGATAGAATATTATGATAAAAGTTTTATCAGGGTAACTGTTAATAATGGGTCAAATAAGTTTATTTTTAAAAAAGATATTCTCTATATTGCGGAAATTGGAAAAGATAAATTGAGGAAATTTTATTAAAAAAAAACTTGCATTGTTTTAAAACTTGTGGTTATATATATCGCTGAATTTTGATTTTTGGAGGATGAGTTGTTAGCAATTAGGTTGAGTAGAAAGGGAAGAAAAGGAAGGCCCTTTTATAGGGTTGTAGTAGCTGAGAAAACAGCGCCGAGGGATGGTAGATTTGTTGAGATTGTTGGTTATTATAATCCCGTTCCTGATCCAGATGTTATAGTTCTAAAAAAGGACAGGATAGCCTATTGGATTCAAAAGGGAGCCCAACCAACAGAAGCAGTAAGGAAGTTAGTAGCAAGGGCGCGGAGAAGAGAGAAATCTCAAGAAGAAATTAATAATTAAATTTCACTTTCAGGAGGAGTTATGAAAGAACTATTAGAAATGATTGCGAAAGTACTGGTTGATCACCCCGATCAGGTACAGGTAACAGAGGTTGAGGGTGAACAAACTACAGTGTTGGAGCTTAGAGTTGCTCCATCAGATCTTGGTAAAGTTATTGGAAAGCAGGGAAAAACAGCTCGTGCCATCAGGACAATTCTTGGTGCTGCAGGTATGAAAATGCACAAAAGATTTGTTCTTGAAATTTTAGAATAAGGTGGAAAGAGACCTTATTTTAGTTGGTAAAATAATAAAACCCCATTCCATCAGGGGCGGCGTCACAGTTGAGACATACTGTGACGACCCTGGTGTGTTTAAAAAAGGCAAGAGATTGATAGGCTTGAAAGGAAAAGATCGGAGGGATTTTCTTATCTCTTCAGTAGGTAAGAAAAGAGGTAGGGTTATACTTAATTTCAAAGAGGTAGAAGATAGAAATGATGCTGAAAAGCTAAGGAACTTTTCCCTCTTTGTTTATAGGAATGAGCTTTCAAATACAGAGGAAGGTGAATATTATTTTTGTGACCTTCTGGATTGTGAAGTTAAAGATGAGGAAAATAGGGTCTTTGGCAAAGTGGTGGCTATATTTGAAAACAACAACTACCCCATTTTAAGAATTAGGGAAAATAAGGAAAATAGGGAAATTGAATTGCCCTTTGTTTCTAAATTTATTAAGAGTGTGAACCCAAATAAGTACATAGTTGTTGATGGAGATTTAATTTACCAGCTAATGGAAATAAACTATCCTGAATAATGAAACTAAAAGTACTTACTATTTTTCCAGATTTTGTAAAATCCTTTTTTGATACATCGTTGATAAAGAGAGCTATTGAGCGTGAAATAATAAAATCTGAAGTTATAGATATCAGGGATTTTGCATTTGATAAACATAGGGTTGTGGATGATAGACCTTTTGGTGGTGGCGAGGGAATGGTTTTAAAACCCGAACCTGTATCAAGGGCATTGGAGTCGGTTATGGAAGAGCATTCTGTTGTTGTTTATTTAACACCAAGAGGTGAAGTCTTCAATTCAGATATGGCTAAAGAATTAGCTAATTTTAAAGATTTAATTTTTATATGTGGTAGGTATGAGGGCATGGACGAAAGAGTAGTTGAAAAATATGTAGATAGGGAAATTTCAATAGGTGATTTCATCCTTAATGGTGGAGAAGTAGCTGCAATGGCTGTTATAGAGTCAACAGTTAGGTTCCTTCCCGGGGTGGTTGGAAAAGAAGATAGCGTGAAAAATGAATCTTTTGAACATTTTTTACTTGAGCCGCCGGTTTATACAAGGCCTGCTGTTTTTATGGGTATGGAGGTTCCTGCAGTTTTAAGGAGTGGGAACCATAAAGAGATAGAAAAGTGGAAATTGGAAAGGTCTATTTCTGATACAATGAAGAGAAGGCCTGATTTATTTGAAAAATATTTAAAATTTTTAGAAGGAGAAGAGAAAAAATGAATCCTTTAGATTTTGTTGAGAAAGAACAATTAAAAAAAGATCTGCCAGAATTGAGAATTGGCGATATTGTGAGAGTGCATGTAAAGATAAAAGAGGGAGAAAAGGAAAGAATTCAGGTGTTTGAGGGCGTTTTGATTGCCAGAAAACATGGTGGTATTAGAGAGACTATAACTGTAAGAAAAACTTCTTTTGGATATGGTGTAGAAAGGATATTTCCACTTCATTCACCTGTGGTTGATAAAGTTGAGGTGAGAAGGCATTCAAAGGTAAGAAGGGCAAAACTTTATTATTTAAGAGAATTGAGAGGAAAAGCTGCAAGGTTAAAGGAAGTTAAAAGGTAAAATTCTATTTATTTTTCTTTCTGATTGGTGTAAAATCGATAATTGATGGAACTTTTTAAATTAAATAAAATTTCATATCCCATTGAAGATTTTTTAGATGTGAATGTAGTTTGTGGTGTGGATGAGGCTGGGCGAGGGGCTTTAGCTGGTCCTGTGGTTGTAGCTTCTGTTATTCTTCCAATTGGATATAGAAACTCCCTTATTATTGATTCTAAGAAAGTAAGCCCATCAAGGAGAAAAGAATTATTTGAAATTATAAAGAAAACAGCAATTGACTACTTCATAGCAGAAATTTCAAAAGATGAAATAGATAAATTAAATATTTTAGAAGCTACAAAAAAAGGCATGGCTAATGCAATAAAAGGATTAAAACATAGTTTTGACTTATGTTTAATAGATGGAAATCATTCGCCTAAATTATATAACTACAATATAAAGGAAATTATAAAGGGAGATTCCCTTTCATTAAATATTGCGGCGGCTTCTATATTAGCGAAGGTCTATAGGGATAGTAGGATGGAAAAATTAGCTTCTATTTATCCGGGATATGAATTTGAGAAAAATAAAGGATATGGAACTAAGAGGCATATTGAACTTTTAGAAATGAAAGGTGCTTCTCCTATTCACAGGAGCAGCTTTTCTCCCGTTAGAAAGGTTATATATGCAGGTAAATTATATGAACAAAGAAAAGATTATTAGAAATGCTCAAAAATATGTTTCACAGGGTAAGATTAAAAAGGCGATTGAGGAATATGAAAAGATTTTAAAGTCAAGTCCTAATGATCTTAACACACTAAATACTGTTGGTGACCTTTACATTCAATTAGGTGATAATTTAAAAGCCACAGAGTATTTTAAAAAAATTGCTAAAAAATATACAGAAGAAGGATTTTATTCAAAAGCAATAGCAGTATATAAAAAGATAACAAGAATAAGGCCTAATGATATTGAATCCCTTGAAAGCCTTGCAGATCTTTTTTCTAAGAATGGGCTTTTAGCGGATGCGAAAAAGACATATGCAGATATAGGTAGAATATATTTAAATCAAAATAGTTTTGCAAAAGCTTATGGTATATACAAAAAAGTCGCTGCCTTAAGTGGAGATGATCCAAATATACATTTAAAACTTGCTGAGCTTTCTTTAAAGTTAAATCAAGTTGAAAATGCCCTTGAATCCTATTTAAACGCTGCAAAAATACTTTTAAATAATGG
>JALULU010000469.1 GCA_027040585.1 Acidobacteriota bacterium
TAGTAGGTTGTTTATGTCTACAAGTGGAAATACATTTGGAAATTTTTTATTTTTTAAAATCCTTCTTAAAAGTGCTTCCATAGAAATCCTATTTTTTGTAGGATCTATACCATATTTTTTTAATATCATCATAAATTTCGAAATTTCTGGTAAATCTTTTATATCTTCCATTTTATATTTAGATAGAGTTTCTTTCACTTTTTTGTTTATTATTTTACTTAAATTCTCTTTGTTAAAATTATCAGTTAATTCTATTTCAAAAAAAATGACATCTATTTCATCTAATTTATTTTCACTTAAGTTAAGCATTTAAAAACTCCTTAATAAAGGTTGCCCCTTTGGCACATATAAATTTATCATACTTTATTTTCTCTATTTTTGAAAAAAAGAAAGAATTTTCTTCTTTTTTAATTTCTTTAGAAATATTTTCAAAAAGTTTATGATGCCACAAAACACCACCACCTAAGAATATAATTTCTGGATTTAGGAGTACGACTAAATTTTTTATCAAATGTAATATAGCCCAGCTCATGATTTCTAAAATTTCTTTTTCATTAAGTCCTTCTAATTTCATCCTTTCTATTGCTATGCCACTGCAATAACTTTCATAACATCCTTTTTGTCCACAACCACATTGTTTACCATCTTTTATATAATTCATATGTCCAGCTTCACCGCCAAGCCCTCTATATCCTCTTATAAGATTTCCATTTGATACAATTCCACATCCCAAACCTGTTCCTATAAGAAGTAGAATAAAATCTTTGATTTTTTTACTTTTTAAGAGATATAGTGCAGCTGAATTTACATCATTTTCTATAAAAACCTTTTTTGAAAACATTTTTTCTAATTTTTCCTTTAGATTGTTTATAGTTATGTTAAGGTTTGGTGAAAAGATTAGGGAATCTTCTAAATGGTCGTAAAACCCGGCAATCGAAATATTTATTGTGGAAATTTTATTTAGTTTATCCTCAATAATAGATTCTACAAATGAAAAAAAATCCCCCTCATTTGAAAAATTAGGGGTTTTAAGAAAAAATTCTCCGTAAAATTTAAGGTCAAGTTCTTTTGATATTACTTTAGTTTCAAATCCACCTATGTCAATGCCTATATCCATCTACTACTTTCTGGGATATATTAAATCCATCATTGGATCGTCAAATGGTAAAACTATAGGTTTTTGTTTAAAAATCTCAAGTACTTTTTTGGGAAGATAGTCTTTTTTAAATACAGCTGAGTAGACATATTGTGAAAACCACCTGTCTGACATTACAAAAAAACCCTTATCTCCCACCTTAGATCCCCAACTGTTTTCAACTTTCCATTTTAAAAATGGCTTGTCATCAAATCCAACAAATACCATTGCGTGGTTTGGTATACTGTCTCTGTAAAGTATTCTATCCTTTCTTGTTGGTTCAATATCAAATCCATAGACGCTTTTAAAATCAAATATCTTAGTGTCCATAATTCCCTTTTTAGAATATGTATCTTTTGCCACATCAGCAGAAAACCAAACGGGATCACCTCCTGATAAACTTTTTTTGCAAAGTTCCTTAAATAAATCCATTGGGATATTTCCAAAAACCATGTCATTTTTATCAGCCATGTCTTTATCCAGAGAAATAGTATACAACTTGAAGTATTTTTTTGTGGGACAGGTATATAGATAGTAGTAATCTCTTAAATTTTCGCCAATAAGTTTATAAAACTCCTGTGGTGTATATTCTTTTGGCCCTATGATCTTTTTGTCTTTATTTTTGTATCTAAAAACAAATTTTGTGGGTGGCACTCCTAAATGAAGGGTTAGTATGTGATATACCTTTTTAAGCATATCAATTTTAGTTTTTCTTAGTTTATTTACAGAGGCACCTTTCTTATACATATTTCTTAAAGTTGAAGCATCTTTCCTTAAGAGAGTTGCTAAGACCATGTTCATAAAACTTGAGGATTTTGCAGAAGTGGTGTCAGGCATAATATTATTTGGGACAACACCATATTTTTCCACAAGTTCCACAACAAAATTCCACTGACCCCCATCAGGGATTGGATTTTGAAGTATGAATTTCATCTTGGGATCTGTCAGTTTTAAATTTCTAAATTTAATAATATTTTCTAAAAAGAGGTTGGATTTCTCGAGTTTATCCCAGAAATAAAGGTAATTTTGTGACAATTCAAATTTTGACAAATTAAATTTTTCCTTTGCCTTATATCTTAAAATATTTAAACCTGCAAATAACCAGCATCTACCAGATCTTCTCTGGTTTGTCACATCTTTTATATCGAGTGATTTAGTGAAAATCTTATCAAACTTGTTCAGGATTGTTGGATTTAGTAAGATGTTTTTAACACCTTCATTAATTATTCCATTTTGTATTGCTTTTACGTTTCCATAGATCTTTTCAGATTCTCTAAATTTTTTTAGAGTTGCTTTATCCAGTCCAACTCCTGCCATTAAAAGAGAGGAAAAAAATATGAATAGAACCGTTAAAGTTAATATTTTTTTGTTCACAATAAACCTCCTAAATTATTTATACTTCATAAGATAAAGTATCCCCTTACCATAGTTTTTATCTAAATTAAATTTCACTACTCTTTTTTTAGGGTGAAAAATTTTATTTTCAGGAAAAAGCTTTAAAAAATCCTCAACACCGTTAAATGGTAAGTCCTTGGTTACCTCAGTTTTATAATTCATAGGCATAATAATATCTGGTTTTATCTTTTTACAAAGGTTGTATGCGTCATTTGCATCGATTGTGAAAAATCCTCCCACAGGAATCATTAAAATATTTGGTTTATAGAGCTTGTTCAATTCTTTTTTATAAAGAAAACTTCCAAAACTTCCCATGTGTATAATTCTAAAATTTTCAATATCAATTACAAATATAGAATTCAATCCCCATTGGTTTCCCCTTACTTTGTCGTGATAAGAGGGAAGATTAAAAATGTGAACATCCTGAAGGTAAAAATCAATTTTGTTGAAGCTTCCATCTTTATTTATTCCATGCAAAATAATAGGGACACCTACAACATCTTTATAGTCGTTGTGGCCATAGTGTTCATTTGATATTAAAACAACATGGGTGGGAATTCTGGGCATTTTATATCCCAACTTTTTTGAAAAGGGATCAATCATAATGCTGAGTTTTTTAGGGGTTATAACAGAGAAACAAGAATGTCCATGGTAAATTATTTTTACAATATCCTTTGTATAAAAAAAAGAAGTGGATAGAAATAAAATAAAAATTAAGAGAAATTTTCTATAAAAACGCATTTTTCACAACCTTTTAAATATTATTTGAAGTCATAGTCGTCTTCATCGTCATAATCATCATACATATCGAGGTTTGATTTTACTGTTTCAGAGGTTCCTTTAAACAACTTTTCAATTGATAACTCAATTTTCTTGTTAAGTTCGCCTCTTTCGTTTAAAAATTTAAAGAACTTGTTGAGCACATTGACAGCATTTTCCTTATCTTTCTTGTTTCTTAAAGTTCTCAAAAAGTATTCAACATCTTCCTGACTCATGTCCTGGACACTGTAAATTTCAGTTTCCTTATCAATATACTTTTTGAATTTTTCAAGCAAATTAATTTCTACTTTGTTTTTTTCTTCATCCAGGTTTTCCTCAACAAATTCATCTAAGTAATACTCAATAAAGTTCATCTCCTTAACCCTATAAATAATTTTAAAAATAATTTACCATTTTTAATAAAAAAATCAAAAAGTTTTGTCTACCATAATCTTTTTTAAAGCTTTAGGACCATATCTAAGTGGCATAACTTTAATATTTAAAGTTTCTTCAAGATCTATAATAGACATATTATCCAAAAAGATATCTTGTGAAGCCATAAGTGATTCTCCCGGTACACACAGAAAATCACCAAATTTTTCCTTTTTTACATCTGAAAGAGCAGTTACAATATCTATCCCTGTCAGTAATCCTGCAACTGTGACTTCACCCCCAAAAAAGAAATTTTTAACACAAAAAACATTTATATTCAAGTTTAGCATATTGTTTATGTAAGAAATATTCTTTTCTAAAATTGGAAAAAATGATTCTCCTGTTATTATAGAGAAATTTTTATTTTTGATATTTTCTATTTTTTTATCATTGAGAAAAATCTCGTTAAATTCATCTAAAAATTCCCTTACCATGCCAATCCCATTTTCAATTTGTGGAAAATCGTCATAATAATCCGTGCCTGGCACCATTTCCTTTGCTTTTAGATAAAATTCATCCGCAAGATATATGAACCCATATCCCAATTTTTTTCTAAAAAATCTATGATATTTGTTTACTTGTGAAATCACTTTTTTTGAATATTCCTTTGTTATGGGTTTTATTTTAAAAAGTTTGCTTCTATGTCCTGTAAGTCCTACGGGAACAATTCCTATTGAAAGAACATTTTTTTTCCTTTTAAAAAGTTCCCTGATTGTGTTATCCAACTCCTTCCCATCGTTTATTTCAGGGCATAACACTATTTGTGTGTGGAATTTAACACCGCATTTACACAATTTATCAAAGACATAAAAAAAATCACTACCTCTGCATTTCATCATAAATTTTCTAAGGTCTTTGTTCATTGTATGAACTGAAAGATAAAGTGGCCACAACTTTTGATTGCAAATTCTATCGATATCTTCTTCTGTAATATTACTTAATGTTATAAAATTTCCATCTAAAAAGGATAGTCTGTAATCGTCATCTTTAATTAAAAGTGTTCTTCTTATCCCTTTTATTTTGGGATGTTGAGATACAAAACAAAAAATACAATCATTTTTACATATTTTAGGTTTTATTGGTTCTAAATGGATACCTATTCTTTCATCTTCTTCAAGGAAGAGCTTTAGGATTATTTTTTCTCCCTTGGGGTTATAAAATTCAAATGTATTTACGCCAAATTCATTAAAATAATAGTAAAAATCAAGATAATCATTTATTTTATTTTTGTTTATGGTAAGGATAGAAAACCCTTTTTTTATGCCTACTTTT